>NZ_PNDH01000113.1:0-362 GCF_005887175.1 Pseudoalteromonas sp. S1612
AGTAGCGGCATAATAATAATGAATCCAGCTGCCCCTGCAGCAAAGCCCAGCGCTACCAATACAAATATACAAATTGACCACACCACCATGGCCGCAAAGTTTTCATTAACCGCCTGCATTGAATAAACCACGTCAGTCATAATATCAAAGCGTCTTTCCATCATAATTTGCGGTGTAAAAGCTGAGATTGAAAACACACTGACCAATAAATTTCAGCCTATAATACTGCCTATATTTAAAAAAGCCGAAATTTCTTCAAAGGTAGGATTTGCGTGGTTTGCGTATAACGAATCCACAAATGCAGATATGATCATCCAAATAATCATAATTACAATAAGTAATAAATAAAAACCCCATTAACC
>NZ_PNDH01000114.1:0-289 GCF_005887175.1 Pseudoalteromonas sp. S1612
TTTGCATAAACTCAGAATCACTGACAGCCCCTGCACCATGCGCATATATAAACTCTGCGATTGCAGTTTGCTGAATGCGTCTAACCCAGACAATGCTCATTAATATTCTTCCTCCTGCACAACAACGATTAACATCCAATCGTATAATTTACACAATTATACCTAATTCATTTAGCGACTCACGGCTCACCAAATAATAGGCCTTTTTACTTTCTAAACTGTGTATTAACGGTATCACTAATCTACCTGCATCAATATCTGGTATTGCTAAAACACTATTACCAATTGC
>NZ_PNDH01000115.1:0-222 GCF_005887175.1 Pseudoalteromonas sp. S1612
TTGGGAGCGATGGACCGGGCTGATATGGTTCTTTCGACGGGGGGGGTAATTGGCAGCGCTCCACTGTGCAACCACAAAGCAAAAGGATTTATAACGCTTTATACATAGACCCTATAACTGCAGGGGTCATTTTTTGGGGGGCTCATGCAGTTGGTATGTTTGTTTCTATTGATTCAGGTATTACTTGTCATCTTGACGGGCGGGAGTCTATGGGGATATTTG
>NZ_PNDH01000116.1:0-435 GCF_005887175.1 Pseudoalteromonas sp. S1612
TTGACTTTAACGGCAGTATGGACGCACATGAAGTAGAGAGTTTACGCGAAGAAGTGACTGCGATTATTTCAATAGCGGACCCTAAAAAGGACAAAGTGTTAGTTCGTGTTGAATGTGCTGGCGGCGTTGTGCATGGGAATGGTTTAGCTGCATCACAGCTAACACGGTTTAACGCAGCTGGCATTGAGTTAACCGTATCAATCGACAAAGACGCTGCCAGTGGTGGCTACATGCTGGCTTGTGTGGCTGATCATATTATTGCAGCGCCGTTCGCAATTGTTGGCTCTATTGGTGTTATTGCACAAATTCCAAACTTTAATAAAATAGTAAAAAAGAACGATGTTGATTTTGAACAAATTACGGCGGGCGAATTTAACCGTACGCTAACGTTATTTGCTGAAAATACCGATAAAGCCCGAGAAAACTTTCGTGAAG
>NZ_PNDH01000117.1:0-352 GCF_005887175.1 Pseudoalteromonas sp. S1612
CAGCTGAGCTTTTACAAGCGCAACTGAGTCACCATTATCGTGTAGCCACGCCCATTTCAGAGTTATGGGTATAATACCAATTTTATTAAAAACATGATCATTCTAGCGTATTAAATAACTCACTAACTACGTTAAAAATTATTTATATAGAACAACTATGTATCATAATTTTAGCCTTGTTATTGAGCTATTTTCTTATCGCTATAATAGATCACTAATTTAATGCAATTGGTATAGCCTTAAATAGGTAAACAAAAAAACGCCGCAAAATTGCGGCGTTTCATCACGAATTAAAAGTGTTGCTAATTAATTGTATTATTTAACTGGGCGTGGCTCAGTTCGTAAACCTAAA
>NZ_PNDH01000012.1:0-71420 GCF_005887175.1 Pseudoalteromonas sp. S1612
GACATATGTCGGCTTTTTTATAGTTGCTAATCTTTTAAGGCTCTTCTGAGGATTTTACCCACGTTAGTTTTGGGTAACTCATCCTTAAACTCAACGAGTTTAGGAACCTTATAATTAGTTAAATTATCACGACAATGTTTTATTATATCTTTTTCAGTTAAAGAAGGGTCTTTTTTCACAACAAAAACTTTAACTTGTTCACCACTAATGTCATGAGGAATACCAATTGCAGCAACTTCTAATACACCTTCGTGCATTGCAACCACTTCTTCAATCTCATTTGGGAAAACATTAAAGCCTGAAACAATAATCATGTCTTTTTTACGGTCAACAATATAGAAGAAACCTTCATCATCGTACGTCGCAATATCGCCGGTTGCAAACCAACCATCTTTTAAACATTCAGCGGTGGCGTCTGGACGATTATAGTATCCAAGCATAACTTGAGGGCCTTTAACCCATAACTCGCCTGGCTCACCTTTAGCCGCTTCTTCACCGTTATCAAGCATTAACTTAATATCTGTACTTGGCGCAGGTAAACCAATAGAGCCATTATATGCCTCTAAATCGTATGGGCTAATTGTTACTAATGGAGCACATTCAGTTAAGCCATAGCCTTCCATTAATTTAGTATTGGTCACTTTTTGCCACTTTTCTGCAACAGGACGTTGTACCGCCATACCGCCACCCAATGACATTTTAAGGTGACTAAAATCAAGTTCAGAGAAACCAGGAGTGTTTAATAAACCATTAAATAGCGTATTAACCCCTGTAATAGCAGTAAATTTATGCTGGCTCAGCTCTTTTACAAATCCAGGCATATCACGTGGATTAGTAATTAAAACGTTTAAACCACCGTATTTCATAAATGCCAAACAGTTAGCTGTTAGCGCAAATATATGATAAAGCGGAAGCGCGGTAATAACCACTTCACTACCACGGTCAAGTACTTTGTCTAAACAACCAGACACTTGTTCAAGGTTGCCTACCATATTGCCATGGCTCAACATTGCGCCTTTAGATACACCGGTAGTTCCACCTGTGTACTGTAAAAAAGCTAAGTCACTTAAATTGACGTCTGGGCGTGTGTAACCATTTGGATCAGCTTTTAATAAATCACAAAATTTAATCGTGTTAGGTAACGTGTAACTTGGCACCATTTTTTTGAAATGCTTAACTACAAAATTAACTAAATGCTTTTTAAGACCCCCCATCATGTCACCTACTTGGGTAACCACAATGTGTTTCACGTCTGTGTTAGGCAGCGCTTTTTCAAGCGTATCAGCAAAGTTAGCTAGTATAAATATTGCCGATGTTTCAGAATCTTTTAACTGATGCTCTAGCTCACGTACGGTGTAAAGTGGATTAACGTTAACCACAACGCACCCTGCGCGTAAAATACCTAAAATAGCAATAGGGGTTTGCAACAAGTTAGGCATCATCACAGCGACTTTATCGCCTTTTTTTAGCCCTAAGTCGTTTTGAATATAGGCGGCAACACGTTTCGTTGCTGCATCTATTTCGTTGTATGACAATGTTTTACCCATATTTGTAAATGCAGGTAAATCTTTGTATTCATTAAAACTTTTTTCAAACACTTCGAGTAACGAGTTGTAGTGCTCAGGATCGATTGTTTCAGGCATACCTTCTGGGTAGCGCTTAAGCCAGATTTTTTCCACTCTTAGCCCCTGTTTATAATTATATTTTTATTAACCTTAATCTAAGTAAGGCACTTTCACAATTGAGCAAATACTCTAATCTAGAGATAATCCCACATTTATCGGTAATATACAATTAACATGCACTACTTTGCACCATAAATGCGTGAATGTGTTCAAAACATAGCCCACTACTTTGCATATGGCAATGATGTCCACCGGGCACATCTATTACACTCAAGTTATTGTAATATTTACTATACTTGTCTAAATTTTGTTTTACAAATGGATAACCTTTATCACCTAATATTAATTGACATGGTGCAATTAATTCTTTTATTGCACCAATACATTGCGCTTCATCAAATCGAAAACCTGAGTGATTTTTAAGCTTAGGATCAGTTGTTAACTCAAACCCACTGTGCATTTGTTTTATATTTCTGTCCATCAGCAACGCAATTAGTTCATCATTTAAATCAGTTGTTTTTGCACGCGCTTGATAAATTTGCTCTTTAGAAGTATATGTTCTTGATTTTTTAATCGTTAACCGTGCCCGGTTAAGTATGGCATTTCTTAGCTGCGAAGCGACTTCATTTGCTTGCGTGGTAACGCAGCCAATTCCTTCAATAAAAGAAACGGATTTAACATACTCGTTAAAACAACTCGCAAATAAACCCGCGACCATCGCCCCCATCGAATGCCCGACCAAGTGTACCTTTTTTAATTTAAGCGCTGTGATTAAGGCATACACATCATCCACATAATCAATAAAGTAGTAATGTGCCTGAGGGCTTCGCCAAGATGATAGTCCATGCCCTGCAAAATCAATACAATACCATGTTTGATTTGACGGTACGTCAGTTAGCATAGGTGCAAAGCTAGCACTGTTATCTAACCAACCGTGAAGAGCAATAACAACCTCTTCACCGTCTCCAAATTTAAGGCCATGTATATCTAAGTCGTTAGCTTTGACAGAAAATGGTTGCAATGCAAACCTCTACTTTTTATTTGGTTGTAGCAATAACATACAAGAGTTATTACACAAATAATAGAACCGAGCTAGAAGAGCACACACTTAAATCGCGAGATTTCATAACATATTCATTTATTTATCTGGTCATCAGTATACAATAATAGTCGCTATTAAAATAAGTACACTTAAAGGGTACACACAATGAAAAAACAGTTCGGCTTATTAGCGCTTTTATGTACAACAACAGGAGCATTTGCTCAAACAGCGCCTAAAAATGTTATTTATATGATTGGTGATGGCATGGGTCCCGCTTTCACAACCGCTTATCGATATTACAAAGATGACCCAACAACAAAAGAAATAGAAACCACCGTTTTTGATACCATATTAAAAGGCATGGCGCACACGTATCCAGATGACCATACCTATGTTACAGACAGCGCAGCAGGTGCAACTGCACTTAGCAGCGGCCATAAAAGTTATAATGGCGCTATTGCCGTCGATACAGCTAAAAAGCCTGTTAAAACCATGCTAGAAATTGCAAAAGAGCAAGGAATGACAACAGCGTTAGTAGCTACCTCACAAATAAACCATGCAACACCAGCAAGTTTTGCCGCACATAATGAATCAAGAAGAAACTACGATGATATCGCTAATGACTACATTGACAATAAAATTGCAGGTAAATTACCGGTAGATTTAATGTTAGGCGGTGGTACTCAATACTTTATTCGTGATGACAGAAACTTAGTAGACGAATTTAAACAAGCTGGTTATCAATATGGCGATGATATTCAAAACCTTGGCCAAATCACTCAAGTGCCTGCTATAGGTTTATATGCACCTAAGGGCTTACCGTTTGCTCTTGATGAAAACCCAACAAGATTAAAGCAGTTAACTTCTAAAGCGTTTGATTTGCTTGATGGGCAAAATGATAAAGGCTTTTTTGTGATGATTGAAGGCAGCCAAATTGACTGGTGTGGTCACGCAAACGACATTGCCTGTGCAATGGCTGAAATGGATGACTTTGCTAAATCAATCGAAACGGCTAAAGCCTATGTAGATAACAACCCAGACACTATTTTAGTGATCACGGCAGACCACTCAACAGGCGGTTTAACTATTGGTGCACATGGCCAATATAAATGGGAAACAGATGTCATCAAAGGTGTAAAAGCCACTGCGGGCACATTGACCAAATTACTAATGGAGTCAGATAATCTTAAAGCGGTATGGCAGGAAAATACTAGTATTGAGTTTATAGCTGAAAACGAAATTAAGCTTAATCAAGCTAAAGCTATGGGTTTAAAAACGCTCAATTTGGCCGTTAAAAGCATTATTAATGACTTAAGCTTTACAGGTTGGACAACGGGCGGTCACACAGCGTCTGATGTACAAGTATTTGCCTATGGCAAAAATAGCGATGACTTTGTTGGCTCTCAAAATAATACCGATATAGCTAAAAAATTAATTGGTTATATAAAGCAGTAGTTTTTGAAACTTAATAAAAAAGCCCGAATAATTCATTCGGGCTTTTTTATTTTTTTTAATCTTAGCTAAGCGTATATATCAACACCAATTAAACTTTGAACTTCAGCTCTTCGCTCTAAATTAGCAAACTCAGTATAAGTAGAAATCGCTTTGCTTACTTGAGCACTGGGTTGATCGTAAATAGTTTGGCTGTATTGGGTATCTTTGCTGTTCGCTTTTGTAAACTCTTTTGCAAGTTCAAGCCCTTCTGGGCTGCTTTTGACATAATCGGTATTAGTTTTTTGTGGTTTGGCTTGCTCTATTACTCGTTCAGGCTGCGCCGGAACTACCGAAGTAGAACGCACCTTAGCAGGTATATCACCTGTAAAAAAACCTGAACTTATAGGTAGCGACACAGCGCTTCTCCAACCAACAACATAACTAAATTATGATTTAAAATCGCTTAATTTGCAAACAACCGTGTTTGTTTATTCACGGCCCGGTAATTTTTTCCATGTTACCGTATCACGCACATACTTTGGTTGTGCATCACTGGCTTTTACACCCTTACCTGCAAGGTATTGCGCCTCTACTAGTGCCAACATATACTGTGCATCCGGTAAGGTTATTTCAGGCTGTATGGTCACACTATTAAATGGCGTTAATGCTTCAGGGTAACTTTTAAACCCAGTTCCTACGGCTGCAGCATCGATGTTTGTATCTATCAAAGTTGCATCTAACAATTCAGGTTTGAATACTCGCTCTTCGCCTTTAAGTGTCATCAATCCATCTTTTGCATGGTATTGAGCAAAGTAGATTTCTCCCATACGCGCGTCAATACTAGAATAAACATCGTTAGCACCAAACTGTTCTAATGCCTGCTGTGCCATGACTGCTAAAGTAGACACCCCAACTAATGGTAAATTAGTTGAATACGCAAGACCTTGGGCAATGGCTACGCTTATACGCACGCCAGTAAAGCTACCTGGCCCTTGGCCAAATCCTATTACGTCTAAATCTTTTAATTTACAGCCGGCTTTACCAAGTAGCTCATCAATAAGTGGCAGAACTTTTTGGCTATGCTGCTGCGGACACTCTTCAAAATGATGAAATGTTTTACCCTGATAATGCAAAACAATAGATAATGCTTCAGTAGAGGCATCTAGGGCGAGAATGTTACTTTTGATCATTTTTGTACTCAATTAATATGTTTTAAAAATGTATTGGCATCTTCTAAGCTACGTGTACGGCGCATTGGCGGTAAACTCTTTAAAAATACTTGTCCATATTGGCGTGTTACTAAACGATTATCGCAAATCACTAGCACGCCTTTATCTTTGTTGTCTCTTATTAAGCGACCTACCCCCTGCTTTAAGGCAATCACCGCTTGAGGTAATTGAATATGCGCAAACGGGTCTTTGCCTTGCATTTGGCAATCTTGCATTTTAGCTTGTAGTAAAGGGTCATCAGGTGCAGCAAATGGCAGTTTATCTATAATAACACAGCTTAAGGTACTACCTCGTACATCAACCCCTTCCCAAAATGACGCGGTGCCCAGCAATACCGCATTACCATGGCGAGTAAATTTTTCTAGTATAATTCGTTTAGACATTTGCCCTTGCATATAAACTGGGTAGTCCATTTGCGTAGTTAAGCCCTCAGCCACTAAATGCATCATACGGTAACTGGTAAATAACACAAAACAACG
This sequence comes from Pseudoalteromonas sp. S1612, assembly GCF_005887175.1. Lineage (GTDB taxonomy): Bacteria > Pseudomonadota > Gammaproteobacteria > Enterobacterales > Alteromonadaceae > Pseudoalteromonas > Pseudoalteromonas undina. The sequence goes on from NZ_PNDH01000012.1 coordinate 5,810, forward strand.
CCCTTTAGCCGACTTAATAAGCTCTAAGGTTAATTTTACAATCGCATGGGGCATATTATCTTCATGCGATTGTGGTAAATAACGAGGTAAGCACAGCAACGCCTGATTCTCATAATCAAACGGGCTATCTACCATCATACTTTGCTTTGGTTTTAAGCCAAGGCTCGCATTAAAGTGGCTCAGTTCATTGTCGACCGATAACGTGGCCGAGGTAAAAACAAATCCTGAACCCGACTCTTTCATCATTAAAGCAAATTTAGCCGATACATTCAGAGGCGTAATATTAATAGTTAAATAGCGCCTCGTGGTTTCGTACCAGTAACTAAAACCTGTTTGAGCAGTATCGAATACGCGCTCTAACTGACCTTTAAAAGCCAATACTCGTTCAAACGGATGTTCTATTTTATCACTTCGCTCTAAGCATAACTTTAATACCTGATACACAAACTCTAAATCACTAATAACCCGGTGTAAGGCCGAGCAAATAAGCTTATTACTGAGCTTTTCACGCCAGTCACCTCGACTGCCATCTACTCCAAACTGCAGCCTTAAATCAGCGACACTGGTTTCAAGCTTATTTAAACTTTTGCCTAATTGCAGCATGTCTGGAATTTCAGCGCGATAAATAGCGCGCAAATCGTTAATTAAATCCACCAGCTTTTTGGTGCTCATGGTTTCGCCAAAATAGTCACTGGCAATTTCGCTTAATTGGTGAGCTTCATCAAATATGTAGGCATCGGCATTGGGCATTAGCTCTGCAAAACCAGATTCCTTTACCGCCATATCAGCAAAAAACAAATGGTGATTTATTACCACAACATCGGCATCCCCCGCTTTTAAACGCGCTTTGCGAATATAGCATTCTTGAAAGTCTGGGCACTCTTTGCCTAAGCAATTATCAGCAGTTGAGCTTACATACGGCAACACTTTGGCATCTTCTTCAATACCAATACAATCGGCTAAATCGCCGGTATGCGTTTCACTGGCAAATTTAGCAACCATAGCGAGCTGATGCATTACATCAGGGTCGTCTGTTGGTACGTGTGCCACATGTTGAGTTAGTCGATACGTACACAAATAATTGGCACGCCCTTTTAACAAGGCCGTTTTTTTAGCTGCACCTAAGGCTTTTACTAATACGGGTAAATCGCGGTGATAAAGCTGCTCTTGCAGTGCTTTAGAACCGGTTGAAATAATCGTTTTGCCCTTAGATTTAAGAGCGGGGGCTAAATAAGCAAAGGTTTTACCTGTGCCAGTGCCTGCCTCAACAACAAGTTGAGACCGGGTTTTTAATGCATCCTCAACCGCCACCGCCATATCGATTTGAGGCTGGCGTGGTGTGTATCCATCTATTGATAAAGCCAAAGGCCCGGTCGCACTAAACAGCTGTTTGATAATACCAATCACTATGTAAAAAATAATAGCGGGATTCTACGTAAGCTGTTGAGGAAGGGCAAGCCAAAGTGAGTGAGAATTTAACCAATAAAGGGGCGTGTGCCCCTGTTAATTATTCTGCATTAACAGTTAAGGTAATGCCATTTGCATTACGATAACCTTTAATATCTATGTACCATAAACCTGCTTGGGGTGCAGAGACAGTACATGTTTCTGTGTTGCCATTTTTATAAGGGCGACACACATATTGTGTATTAGATGATGGCGCATCAAAATTTAAATACAAATCAGCATCGCCAGTTCCACCTGAAATAGCAACATTTAGCGAAGAATAGCCTGCAACTAAACGTTGTTCATAACGCTGCCAATCACCTGCATTTACGCTAATGTTATCTTCTACGCGATTGATTGGCTCTAAAGCACCAGCTTGCTCAAAACTACCTATCAAAGAAATATTGTTAATTGCGCTATATGCCTCAACCATTACATAGTAAGTTCCATCATCGCTGGTAGGAATATCACACCGTTCATTACTTGTGGCAGACGTACTTTTACAATCGAAATCGCTTAATGTTGGCGCCTGATTAAACTTAACGTATAAATCGGCATCGCCATTATCACCTGAGGTTTCAAAGCTTAAATTTTGCGCTCCTTTTGGTACATTTAATGTATAGATAAGCTGCTCTTTAGCAGTGGCATTGATACCAGAAATTGGCTCTCCATTTACTAACTCATTATTACTTGGCGGTGTTACATCACCAGCGTTTTTTGCCAATTCAGCTACAAAGCTTACAGCTAAGTTAGCAAATTTTATTGCATGATCAGCATCGAAATTACTGTCATTTTGTGTATGAATGAGTGGATTAATATCATTCATTTTTGATTCAAACGGCATAGAGGCAGCAAAGCCTTGTTGGTACCATGAAGCATGATCGGAGCAACCATAACCACATTGGTCAAAGCCATAACTAATTTGGGGTAAGTATGTGTCTATAAGCTGCGCTAAAAACTGGTTTTGAGCATTATTTGTGTAATCCGTCATCATAATAATATCTTCGATACTGCCGTTGTTGCCGGTCATATCAAATTGCACCATACCCACTACATTTTTACCCTGCGCACGATAACTACTGGCTATATCTTTAGAGCCTCTCAGACCTACTTCCTCTGCCGCAAATGCCATAATTTTAATGGTTTTTTGCGGTTTATAATTTGTTTCAACTATCGCTTTTAAAGCTTCAGTTAACACTGCAATACCCGATGCGTTATCATCCGCGCCAGGAGAGCGTCCTTGTGCAGGATTCGCTTGGTTAATCGAGTCTAAATGGCCTCCAATAACTACAACCTCATCTGCATTTTCAGCACCGGCAATGGTTACAATGACGGATGATTGCGCCCAACTATGCTGATAACTTTCAATGGTTATATCACTTCGGGTAGTTGCAATTTGTTGCCAATAACTTTGCAACCATTGTGAAGCATCAACACCGGTTTGCGAGGTATAATAACGATTATTAAAGTTAGTCAGTGAATTTACTGTGCTTTGTAAGTTAATCGGACTTTGTGCATTAATTAAACTTTGTACCGTCTGCGCATTATCAATAGAATAATTGTAAGCTAATAATTGGCTATTTTGAACGACCGCTAATTGTTTTGCGTAATCACTCGCTTCTTCAAACGAGCTATGAGCAACAAACCCACCACAACGATTGTAGTTATGATGCATAAACTCACTCAAATTATTTACCGCGTTACTAGGTACACTGAGTAAATCAACATCTGGTATAGGGCTTGATTTTCTATGAGAAAAAGGCATTTTTTGTAAAAATGTACCTTGTTCATGTTGATAATGCTGGGCTGCAGTTGAATCAATAGTTACCCAAATATTGTCTGGATTTTCATTTGCTAAGCAATTAAAACTCATAGTTAAAGTAGTAATAACTGCTAGTTGTTTAAAGTAGTTCATAAATATTCCTTATCATTTCACTTTTATTTTAAGCATTAAAAAAAGGGGCTAAGCCCCTTTTATAACTATGCCTAATTAGCAGTTATATTGAGTGTTACACCGCTTGCTATGCTGTAGCCTCTAAGATCAATGTACCAAGTACCCGATTGCGGGTTCTCAAATGTACATTCTTCATTGTTGCCATTTTTGTAAGGTCTACATAAATATGAAGACGTACTTGAAGGCGAACCAAAGTTTACATAAAGATCAGCATCACCACTGCCACCAGCAATACTAATATTTAAAGTGCTATACCCTGCGGATAAATCTTGAGTGAAGCGACTCCAGTTATTAGTAGTCACATTAATATTAGACTCAGTTCTGTTGATAGGCGTTACCCCACCATTATCACCTGAGTAACTACCCGTTAATGATACGCCAGATATAGCATTCCATGCTTCAACCATTACATAATAAGTTCCCGCTTGTGCATTACTTATGTTACAGCTTTCTGTACTAGTAGATGTTGTGCTATTACAGTCGTAGCTATTTAAGGTCGGTCGGCTTGCAAATTTAACGTATAAGTCTGCATCACCTGAACCGCCAGTAGTATTGAATTGAAGATTTGTCGCGCCAGCGGGAACATCTAAAGTAAAGAATAGTTGCTCTTTTTCAGCGCCACTGATACCCGTACGCGCTACCCCATTGGTTAATGCTTCATCGTCAGTCGGTGGTTGTGTTGTTGCACATTCACTACCTGAACTAAGATTTGAATTAACCCCAACAGCAGCTAAAGCAGCTTTAACATCATTTGGGTCATAATTTAAATCACAGGCTGCATCCATCACCCCGTTACCGGCTAAATCCCAGCCTACACCCGCACTCCAATATAGTTGGTTGGCACGAGCCATTACGATAAAGGCTTTTTGCGTATCCCAACCCGGCGTGGTTGCTAAATTATAAAATGCCTTATTATAAACCCCTGAACTATAATGAACGTCCATACCTGAATAATAGTTGCTTTGGTTATCTATTGAACGGCCATCTTGGGTAGGATTATTCATGTAACGCAGCGCACCATTACCTTTAAAAATATCCTTACCAACTAGCCAATCGTTGCTGCCTTTCATATAAAATTCAGCAGCTTCACCAGCCATATCTGAAAATGCTTCATTTAATCCACCTGGTTTACCATTGTAAATCAAACCTGAATTTTGCTCAGTAAAGCCATGGCTAACTTCATGTGCAGATACATCTAAACTTACCAATGGATAAAACGTATTTTGGCCATCACCAAAGGTCATTGCACTGCCATCCCAAAATGCATTTTCATAATTACTTGAATAATGAACGCGCATTTGCAACTGAAAACTCAAGGGCGCAGTACCTACCCAATCGTTATACATATTAAAAATCACATTACCAAAAAAATGAGCATCATTTAGCGGTGAATATGCGCCATTAATTTCTTTGACCGTATTCTCAGGACACGTAAATGAATGTGCGGAAGAGCCACTCGTTCCACCATTTAAATTAATAGTACGAACATTTGCGTTATTCATGGTACAAGTATTACCCGATTGGCTAACATCTAGACTGTCAAAATCAGTTCCATAAATATACTTGCCTGTCTTTAGATTTCCGCCAGGACCTGTTGCATTGGCATGTTGTAAGTTATCGTAACTAAGTAATACCTCACCAGTATTAGCATCAATGATCTGATATGGTCTTGATGGTGACTTACCATAAGTAACATAAGACACCTCATAAACTAAGTGCGCCTTATTCTGATCGTCAACCCAAATAGCGAGTCTTGATTGCTCGTTATGTTTTTTCAAGCCGACTGATTTTGCTGCAATGCCTGTTTTTGACCCTTTTAAAATCGCATCTTTTTTTGTCAACTTAGCTGAAACGTCCGCTAAATCTTCATCAATGTTGTAAACAGCGGCACCATGGGCTTTTTTAAGCATCCCATTGTTAAATGTTAAGCTGACTGTATCACCAATAACAGGAATGCCTTGATACGTTTGCTGGTAACGGCGTGTTACTTCTCCGTTATTGCTAGTAAACTCTTTTAATACAACTAATTCGTTCCCTACACTTAACCCAATCAACTGATTTGGACTTACTGATAGCAAGGAAGCAGAGTTTGATTGCACCATGTTATTAATTGTCGGTTGTTGATTTAGATATTTCTTATTCGCAGCTACTGCATTTGTTGCTTGAACCAAAGTTAAAGCAGCAAAAGTTGCTATTGTGATTTTAGATAAATTCACGTTTACGCTCCGTTAAAGTTTAAGTTTTTAGTATATTTGTATTAATCGGCACACCTTGTACCCGATTAGGGATCAGCATAGACCGCAAACTGTAATAACGAAAATTAAACATTTAATTTACAATTAAAGTATTAGTAATAATATTTAGTGCTTTATTTACAGTTAGTTAAAATTAACCTTATTTATAGCAAAAACAATATATAACATTATGTATACATATATTTACATTTTAAAAATTCAACGAGGGGATTAGTTTTATAAGTTACACTAGTAAATATTCATCACTCAACGATGACTAAAAAGTCGTGTTCTTGCTGTAAAAATTTAAACTAATGTGATTTGCAGTGAGTTAAACGGAATTTAAGCTGAGGGCTTAATTAAGTGAAGGAGGTTTTGTAATTACCTTTATACTCTGACAGGCAATCAGCTTTATTTAAGCCCATGTATCTAGATGAGGTTTGTCGTCATCTTCTTCAGCGGTGTTATTGCGCGATATATTTTCGTCAAACGACAGCTTATGTTGTTTTTCTACCTCCCTTTTTTTACGCTCTTCTAGCTCTACTTTTTTGGCACTGGCACTTTGTTGAACCCCTGCAATATGAAAAGCCCCTTTAGATTCAAGCGTCAAACGCGTAATAGGCCCTAAATAAGGGATCATTATATCCATGCATGCCTCCATTGAATTGAACGTAATTTAATCACTATAAAGCTGTTGATAAATAAAGCAATACTCTAATTATTATCGGCAGTTATAAGATATTCTTTAATTAAAGAATATTTTTCTTGCCATGATGTTAGTGAATGTGTTTTTATAAATGCGAAATTTATTAAACAAACAGCAGCTAAGCGTTAACATAGTAACGAATAGCTAAACAGGATATAAAAATGCTTAATTCACTGACAGTTGTACATCATCACCATCATTCATCGGAATAACCTGTCAGGTCTTTCGCTGAGAGGTTGTTCCTAAAAGGAAACCTCTGGCGAATCAACATACCAAGATTCATTTTCGCCCTGAGGTTTCCCTCGGGGTTTTTAGTTTTTAAATTAAAGGAAAATGAGTAATGAATAATAGTAATCGTCTTCGTATCGCCATCCAAAAAGGTGGCCGCCTATCTAAAGATTGTCAAGATCTGCTTAAACAACTGGGTGTAAAACTTAATCTTCGTGAGCAGCGCCTAATAGCACACTCAACCAACATGCCTATCGACGTTTTGCGTGTCCGCGATGACGATATTCCTGGCTTAGTTATGGACGGTGTATGTGATTTAGGTATTGTTGGCGAAAACGTACTAGTAGAAGTACAAGCAGAAAGAGAGCGCCAAGGTGTACCGAGTGAAGTAACAAAGCTTGCTAAACTTGACTTTGGCTACTGTCGTTTAGCACTTGCATGGCCACAAGAACTTGGTAAACAAGACAAAAGCTGGTTTGAAGGCAAACGCATAGCAACCACTTACCCAGAAATTTTAAGTCAATACCTAAAACGCGAAGGCATCAACGCCAGTACAGTAATGTTAACAGGTTCAGTGGAAGTAGCGCCACGAGCAGGACTTGCCGATGCGATTTGTGATTTAGTCTCTACTGGCGCAACACTTGAAGCAAATGGCTTAATGCAGGGTGATACCATTTTAGAGTCAAATGCTTGTTTAATCCAAAACACTCAACTACAAGATCCTGAAAAATTAGCGCTCATCAATAAACTAATGCCGCGTTTACGTGGTGTAAAGCAAGCTAAAGAAAGCAAATACATTATGTTACACGCACCAAAAGACAAGCTTGATGAAATTTGTGAGATTTTACCTGGCGCTGGCCAACCTACCTTACTGGCTCTTGCGGGTAATGATGAATATGTTGCCCTACACATGGTGAGCAGTGAAACCCTATTTTGGGAAACCATGGAACAACTTAAGGCCCTTGGTGCCAATTCTATTTTAGTTATGCCAATTGAAAAAATGATGGAGTAACAACAATGCTTCGTTGGAATGAGGAATCATCACAATTTCAAGCAGCGGCGCTTATGCGCCCTGCTGTATCAGCAAGTGAAAAAGTAGAAAGCATTTGCCAGACTATTTTGGCAAAAGTGAATGCGCAAGGCGATGCCGCTCTACTTGCATTAGCAAAAGAGTTCGATAATAGAGCCAAGCCGCGTTTACGTGTACCACTTGATGAAATTAATGCCGCTGAGAAAATGCTAAGCCCAGAGCTTAAGTATGCAATTGATACCGCTTATGCCAATGTGAAATGTTTTCACCAAGCGCAACTACCAAAAGATATCAAGTTATCGACTCAACCAGGTGTTGACTGTGAACTGAAATATCAAGCCATCGAAGCAGTCGGTATTTATGTACCAGGAGGGAGTGCCCCTCTTCCATCATCGGTTATTATGCAAGGTGTATTGGCGCAGTTAAGCGGTGCAAAAACCGTGGTATTAACCACCCCAGTACAAGCTGATAAAGCAATTAACCCGGCTATTTTATATGCCGCTAAATTATGTGGTATCACCACAATTATTGAAAGCGGCGGTGCAGGCGCGATTGCTGCTATGGCCTATGGCACAGAGTCTGTTCCTAAAGTGAATAAGATTTTTGGTCCAGGTAACAGCTTTGTCACCATGGCAAAGCAATTAGTTGCACAAACGATTCCAGGTATGGCGATTGATATGCCAGCAGGGCCATCAGAAGTGTTAGTGATTGCAGATGAACGTGCAAACCCAGAGTTTATTGCTGCCGACTTACTGTCTCAAGCAGAACACGGGGCTGACTCACAAGTTATTTTATTATGTAACAGTGAAACCATTATTGAACAAACGCAAGATGCACTCACTCGTCAACTTGCCAACTTAAGCCGAAAAGACACTGCCGAACAGGCATTGGCTAATTCGTCACTTATTCTAGTTGATTCAGTAGCCCAAGCGTTTGACGTATCAGCGCAATATGGGCCAGAGCACTTAATATTACAGCTTGGCGATGCCACTCCTTATTTAGATAAAGTAAAGAATGCAGGCTCTGTATTTGTTGGCGATTACACCCCAGAGTCAGCGGGCGATTATGCCTCAGGCACTAATCACGTGTTACCCACTTATGGTTACAGTGCAACTTATTCTAGCTTGAATTTACTTGATTTTTTCCGTACTTACACAGTACAAACCATCAGTAAACGTGGCTTAACTGAGCTTTCAAAAGCTATTTTACCCTTAGCAGATGCAGAAGGCCTAGATGCCCACGCTAATGCGGTTTCAATTCGTTTAGAGGCAATAAAAAATGAGCAATGAGAGCGGCTTATTACCTGATAATATTGCAGCGCTTGCTGCGTATAGCTCAGCTAAAAGTGAAAAACTAACCGGCACAACCTGGCTTAATGCGAACGAAAGCCCGTATGCTAAAAACCTTGAAATAACAATTGAAGACTTGAATCGTTACCCCGATCCTCAGCCTCAATTGGTTATTGACCGCTACGCTGCCTATGTTGAGCTTGAAAACGAAAATATATTAATGACTCGCGGCGCAGATGAAGGCATTGAATTATTAGTACGTACCTACTGTGAACCGTCAAAAGACAGCATTGCACTATTTTTACCAACATATGGTATGTACAAAGTAACGGCCGATACACACAACGTCGCAATCAATGGCCTAACACAAGCGCTTTTATTAAATGCCAGCGTGGATGAAATAGTTGCCGCTGTGGGTAGCTCAAAACTAGTGTTTATTTGTAATCCAAATAATCCAACTGGAAGCTTAACGCCGCTAGATAAAGTAAAAGCCATTGCCACTGCGCTTGCAGGTAAAGCATTAGTGATTGTTGATGAAGCCTATATAGAGTTTTGTCCAGAGCAAAGTGCAACACAACTTATAAACGAGTTCAGTAATATTGTTGTGCTTCGTACACTCTCAAAAGCGTTTGCACTTGCGGGTTTAAGAACAGGGTTTACTCTCGCTCAGGCCAGTGTATTAGCGCCTATTCGTAAAGTCATTGCACCGTATCCGGTATCGGGTGTGGTGGCCAGCATTGCAGCACAAGCCATTGCCCCTGATGCGATTACCTCAATGCGTCGCCAAGTGACGATTTTAAATAGCTTAAAGTTAAAGCTTATTGACTGGTTAAACGCCTCTCCTGCAGTATTAAAAATACTCACTGGTGAAGGCAACTTCGTTACTTTAAAATTAGCAAACAAAGATTACTTTAAACAAGCGCTTAAACAAGGCTTAGTAATGCGCGCCTTCACCTTATTTAATGAAGACGACTGGCTACGTATTTCAATTGGTAATGAACAAGAATTAGAACAAGTAAAAATTTGGTTAGATGGCCTGCAATTGCCACAAACCGCAGCACAACAGGAAGTATCATGAGTAACCCCTATTTATTTATAGACCGCGATGGCACTATTATTGAAGAGCCAATCACCGATAAACAAGTCGACAGCCTTGAAAAACTAGCGTTTTTACCAGGTGTCATTCCTGCCTTATTGCAACTGCAAGCAGCAGGCTATCGCTTAGTGATGGTATCGAATCAAGATGGCTTGGGCACAGACAGCTTCCCAACTGCCGATTTTGACATTGCGCAAGACAAAATGATGGACATCTTACAAAGCCAAGGCATCAGCTTTGAGTCAGTATTAATTTGCCCACATTTTGATGAACAAAACTGTGATTGCCGTAAACCAAAAACAGGCTTACTCACTGAACTGATGCGCTCAGGCAAAGTTGATTTAGCACGTTCTTTTGTGATTGGTGATCGCCAAACCGATATTGGCCTTGCACAAAACTTATGTTGTGAAGGTATTTTATACGACGGCAGCTGGCCTGCCATTGTCACTAAACTGACCACGGCAAACCGTGAAGGTCGCGTAACACGCAACACTAAAGAAACACAAATAGATGTAGCGGTTAACCTTGATCAAACAAAAAATGGCAGCATTGAAACTGGGCTTGGTTTTTTTGATCACATGCTGGATCAAATTCGCACTCACGCCAATATTGGCTTAAATATTAAAGCCAAAGGCGATTTACACATAGACGAGCACCACCTTGTTGAAGACATTGGTATTGCATTAGGTGTTGCCCTTAAACAAGCGCTTGGCACCAAATCGCAAATTGCGCGTTATGGTTTTGCCTTGCCTATGGATGAATGTAAAGCCGAGGCACAAATTGATTTATCGGGTCGGGCATCATTTGTATTAAACGCCAACTTTAGCCGTGAAAAAGCCGGTGATTTAGACGTACAAATGGTTGAACACTTTTTTAAAAGTTTAAGTGATAACGCTGCAATTAGCCTTATTTTATCGGTAAGTGACGGCAACTGTCATCACCAGGTGGAAGGCTTATTTAAAGCGTTTTCTCGTGCTTTGCGCATGGCTATTGCGCAAGATACCAGCCAACAAACAGCCAGCTCTAAGGGATGTTTATGATAGCGATAATTAATACCGGTTGTGCCAATATTAACTCAGTGCGGTTTGCATTTGAGCGTTTAGGACAAAACCCTACGGTGATTACTTCGCCAGAACAATTAGCAGGCTATGAACGTGCTATTTTACCCGGTGTTGGTCATGCATCTGTTGCTATGAAGCGTTTGGTTGATAATGGTTGGCAGCAAGCAATTAACGAATATCAGCGCCCGCTAATGGGAATTTGCTTAGGCATGCAACTACTGTGTGAAAGCACTGAAGAAGGTAACGTGCAATGCTTAGGTAAAATACCAGGCCAAGTAAAATCACTGGATGTAGGGAGTTTAACGTCACCGCATATGGGCTGGAATAACCTATCTGTTCAACAAGCGCACCCGTTGACTCAAGGTTTGCACGCAGACGATCAGGTTTATTATGTGCACAGTTTCGCCCATACCGTTAATAACGCCACACTAGTCAGCAGCGAATACGGGCAAACATTTTCTGCAATTGTAGCTAAAGACAATTATGCAGGCATGCAATTTCACCCTGAACGCAGCGCTAAAGTGGGCACGCGTTTATTACAAAATTTTATTGATTGGCAACTTTAGGTTGCTCTTCATGCTTTTAAAAGAGAAATACAGTGATTATTCCAGCATTAGATGTATTACAAAATCAAATTGTCCGTTTGTATCAAGGTAAATACGATACTGCACAGTTTTACCCCTTTGAGCTTGGTGCTCGCTTAAAAGAGTATGCCGACAGTGGTGCCACTAAATTACATTTAGTTGATTTAGAAGGTGCACGGGATCCAAGTAAAAAACAGTGGCAACATATTCAAGCAGCAACAAAATCGCTTAACGTACCTTACCAAGTAGGTGGCGGTATTCGTTCAGAGCAAGACGTGAGCGATTGGCTAAAAGCAGGTGCAAACCAAGTGGTTATTGGCTCAATGGCGGTTGAAAAGCGTGAGCAAGTAAAAGCCTGGATTGAACAATTTGGTCCTGAGCACTTTGTAATTGCCCTTGATGTTAATAAAACTGCGAACGGATGGGCACCTGCTACTCACGGTTGGCTAAGTGAATCTGAGTTTGGTTTACTTGAGCTTGTTGATTTTTACGTTGCTCTGGGTGTTATTGACTTTTTATGCACGGACATCAGTAAAGATGGCACCATGTCAGGCCCTTCTTTTGCGCTTTATAAAGATTTAATTAATCATAATGCAAATATTAAAGTTCAAGCCTCAGGTGGGGTAAGCTCGTTAGATGATATTAAAAAGCTCAATGAACTTGGTGTGGGCGGCGTAATTTTAGGTAAGTCTTTATTAGATGGCGCTTTTAGCGTAGAAGACGCGCTAAAATTAGGCTAAATACTAAAATTTAAAAAAGGCACAGGTGCAAACGTACCTGTGCCTTTTTTGTATAAAACTATCAGTTTATTTATGCTTACCCGGTAACATAGAGCCCAATACGCCATCTTGCTTTATTAAACCATGATAAAGTGCAGCGCTTACATGCATAAAAATAAACAATAAAAACGCATAAGCAATTAGCCCATGTGCTTCACGAAAAAATGCATAGGCCTCAATATTTTTACTGACTAAATTAGGCAAAGTAAATAAACCAAAAAAGCTCACTGTACGCTCATCAGCACTTTGCATTAACCAGCCTGAAATTGGCATTAAAATCATAGACGCATATAAACCCACTTGGGTTAAATGTGCGGCTAAAGCTTGCGGTTTAGGCACACCCCGTGGTAATGCGGGGCTTTTATACAGTACTTTATTAATTAATCTTATCGTAACTAATATCAGTGCTAACACGCCAAACGATTTATGTAGTTGTATAGCTTCTACTTGCCATACGGCTAAACTTTGTACCATCGATAAACCAAGAAATAACATAGAAAGTATAATTAATGCCATTGCCCAGTGAATAAGCATACTCGACGCTGAGTATTTAGTAATTGTGTTCATTGACTCGTTCCTGTGATTAATTATTTAAAAGTACTTCTTTAGCACGACGACGAAATGACTCTGCATAGGCCGCGCCACGGGCACGTAAAATAGGATCGGCACTTGGCTCAATACCTGTTGGTAATACCAACGGATCAAAATTCATGTTTTCACATACCCCACCCTCTTGTGCTTGCAGCTTTGTTATTACTAACGTACCGGCATTTATGGTTTTACGCGATTTTGGCCATAAAACAGTTGGGTTGTTTTCATCATCTTCTTCGGTTGCAAAGCTAAACAGCATATCAAACTTAACCGGAGCTTGAGCTACTTGGTCTTCAAGTTGTAGCTGCAATGCATCTGGTGAATCATTATTAAGAGGTTGGATGTTTTCATCACTTAATTGCGGTTTAGCTATCCAGCGTACTGCGTGCTTTTCATCATTTTTATCCACTAAATAAAACGCATTAATGCTGTGATACTGCTCAGTGGCAAAACTATTGGTTGGTGTATAGCTTGCCTTCCAGTTATTAAAAGCGGCACTTTCAGGGTGCGCTGCAAAAAACGCTTTAATTTTTTCTGGGCTACGCTTTTTAGTTACCGGATCGGGTGAAAGTGCTTGTAGTTGTTTAAAAAACGCATCTGGCGTAGCTACCGCCATAACCGGGGGCGTGTTCATTGCAACACGCCACTCTTGGTTATCATCGGTAGTTATAGAAAACGCTAAACTACGCACAGGTGCTTTTAAATCAGGTGCAGTTGGATTATTACCCGCGATAGAAAAGCGACCTACAAAAGGGGTGGCCCCTAAATCAAATACCTTAGCTTGCGAATACTTAGCAAGTTCACCCGTTGACTCAAAAGAGCCAGCTAAACAAATACCTTTTGCATGTGCACGACGAAACCCCTCATGGGCATTATCGCCTTGCTGTAAATTAACAAAACGCTGTGCAGTTACTACGTCACGATTAAATGCGCCGGTAAAATATAAAATCGTTAAAGCAAATAAAGTGATTATTGCCATTAAGGTGATTTTTTTACTCATGGTAGGATTAGACCTCGTGTGATTATTTTTTAATGATTATGTTAGGAGTTATTCATAGTTAACATTACGTCTGTAAATAAATGGCTAACCATTACTGAGTGATGCCTTACGTTGAAGCGCTTTTATCAAGCGATACCAACATGACTTTTACAAGACCGCTGCTAAGCAATTAATATTTCAATTTAATTAATAAAAAATACAGTTTATGGTTTTAAATCTATAAACAACTTATGTTTACAGGCTTACACTTTTAAAAAAATGATTGTTAATTATACTTAGGCCTATATGAGCAAGTACTAAGTTGTAATTTTGGTGCTTTCTACACAATCAAACAAATTAATACAAAACCGTACAAGTAATAATAAACTGTTGAAATTAAAATGTTATTTATTGCTCATTAGCTAACGGCTGCTTCCATTCATGTAGTCAGTAGTTACCACTTAATACATTGCATTTAAGGTAAATTTGAAAACAAACTCAATTGGCTATTTTATAATTTTTAATTGCTTAAAAATGCCAACAATTAACAACGCACTTTTTATTTAAGGTAAACCAGATGATCAAAACACCTTGTTTTACTCAATTTAATTTGATTAGTATCATGTTTCTACTTTTATTAGCCGGTTGCTCAGAAAGTGAAGTCAGCACGCAAAAACAAAACGAACCACGTGCGGTTAAACTAATAACCATAGGTGATGAGTCGCAATCAAAAACGCTCACCTACCCTGCCACTATCGACACTATAAATAGCTCAAAGCTTGCTTTTCAAGTTAGCGGAAAGCTAGAAACGCTTAACGTTATTGCCGCACAAAATGTAAAAAAAGGCGATGTAATAGCCGTATTGGAACAACGAAACTTTATTAATGAGGTTAAGTCGAGCAAAATTCAGTTTGAAACCGCCGACAATGATTACCAACGTGGTTTAAAGCTCGCTAAAGATGGGGTTATTTCGCAACGAGATATAGAGCAACTAAAATCTAAAAAAGAAGTAGCTGAATCACAATATGACTCGGCGCAAAAAGCACTATCTGACAGTAAAATTATAGCGCCTTACGATGCCATTGTTGCTGAGGTGCCAGTAAAGCAGCTTGAAAACATAAGCGCGGGTCAACATGTTGTTACTTTATTTGGTAAAGGCGAAATGGAAGCGGTGGTAAATATTCCCGCTTCAATTGTGGCCACGGTTGACTCTAAGCAAAACAATGTAGCGTCAGTTATTTTACAAGATGTATCGACTCCCCCCATTCCTGCAACGTTTAGACGTGCCAATTTAGAGGCCGACTCTGCGAGTCAAACCTATGAAGTACGATTTGCATTTGCTGTACCTAATAACCTTAATATATTGCCGGGTATGAACGCCAGTCTGCAGATAACCCGTGAAAGCAGCTCAACTACTAATCGTTTGTTAGTACCAACCTTTGCTATTTTTGAACAAAACGGTGAACACTTTGTATGGACGGTTGACGATCAAACTATGCAAGCTTCTAAAACTCCCGTTACTATTGAAAATGGTATTGGAGAACAACTCATTGTCACTGACGGTTTAAGTGCTGGCGATGTAATTGTTGGTGCAGGTGCAAACTATGTAACTGAGGGTATGAAAGTACGTCCTTGGACTAAAGCATAGGAGCGCGGTAATGGATTTAGCAAAATGGACAATCAATAATAAATTAATTAGCACCATACTCATTATTTTAACGCTAGGGTTTGGTTTTTCATCCTATAAAAATATGGCGCGGTTTGAAGACCCCGAATTTATAATTCGCACCGCGCAAGTGTTTGTCTCGTACTCAGGTGCAAGCCCACTAGAAGTTGCAAAAGAGGTCACTGAGCCGCTTGAACGTGCAATTCAAGAACTACAAGAAGTTGATACTATATCGTCCACCTCATCTACAGGTTTATCTGAAATTAAAGTAGAGATTAAATCAGAGTTTTCTCCGACTAAATCTGAGTTGCAAGTTATTTGGACTAAGCTCAGAAACAAAATAAATGACACACGTCCAACATTACCGCCTGGTACTGGCACGCCACAAGTTTATGACGATTTTGGTGATGTGTATGGCTTGAGCTATTTAATAACCGCCGAAGGGTACTCACCCGACGAGTTACATGCCTACGCTAAAGATTTGCAAAGTGACATTTTACAAGTAGAGGGCGTAGCCAAAGTTGCTATGACAGGCGTGCAGCAAGAAGGCATATTTGTAGAAATAGCTCGTGAAGAGTTAGCCTCTTTAGGCGTGTCTATTAATAATATTTACGGCATTTTAGATGAGCAAAACGCTGTATTGAGCGCTGGTAACACTCAAATTGGCGATCAACGTATTTTTATCGACCCTACCGGAGAAATAAACTCCGTTGATACCATTAAAAATCTATTGGTTAGTGCCAGCGGTGAAGGTAAAACAATTTATCTTAAAGATATTGCCAATGTATACCGTGGCTTTCAAAGCCCAGCAACCAAGTTAGTCCGCTATAACTCAAAACCTGCAATTTCACTTGGGGTTGCTAGTGTATTGGGTGCTAATGTGGTTAAAGTATTTGACCGCGTTGATGACAAAGTAAAACAAACTGAAAACCTCAGACCGCTGGGTATCACAGTGCATGAGTTTTACCACCAAGGTAAAGTAGTCCAAGATTCAGTCGACAACTTTGTAGTGAATGTTTTAGTCGCACTGGTGATCGTAATGGTTACCCTGCTGCTATTTATGGGTTTGCGCTCAGGAATTATTATTGGCGCCGTATTACTGCTAACCATTTTTGCGACCCTTGCGACCATGGATTTGAGCGGTATACCCATGCATCGAATTTCTCTTGGAGCGCTGATTATCGCGTTAGGAATGATGGTTGATAACGCCATAGTTGTGACCGAAGGGATTTTAGTTGGTACACAAAAAGGCCGTAAAAAGTTAGAAATTGCTAGCGAAGTCGTCAAGCAAACTAAATGGCCACTACTGGGTGGTACCTTGGTAGGCATTGTTGCCTTTGCGCCTATTGGTCTTGCCCCAGGTGATACCGCTGAATTTACCGGCCATTTATTCTGGGTTATTTTAATTTCTCTATTATACAGCTGGTTATTTGCCATTACCCTAACCCCCTTATTTTGTTATTGCTTGTTTAAAGAGCAAGATAGCGACACCTCAGGCTCAGCAAAACCAAATAAACTCATGGCGTTATATCAGTCTGTTGTGGTTTCGGCATTGCATCACCGCTGGCTTAGTATTGCCATTGTGGTTGCCACTTTCTGTGTGTCTATGTGGGGATTTCAATTTGTAAAATCAGGTTTTTTCCCAGCTTCTACTACACCGCAAATGGTGGTTGATTTTTGGCTACCACAAGGTACCGATATTGAAAAAACCAAAAAAGATATGCTGAAGTTAGAGGAATTTGTAAAGCAACAAAATGGCGTTGAAGGTATACAAACGCTTATTGGTGGCGGCGGTCTTCGCTACATGCTTATTTATGGTAGTGAGTCACCAAATAGTTCTTATGGGCAAATTTTAGCTAAAGTCGATGACTACAAAAAGCTAGATCAACTTTTACCTACCGTACAAAATTACATTGACGATAACTTTGTCGATGCTCAAGGCAAAGCATGGCGCTTTGTGATGGGCCCTGGTGGGGGCTCTAAAATAGAAGCCACATTTAAAGGCCCAGACCCAGATGTATTAAGAGAGCTAGCTGCACAAGCAAAAGGAATATTAATTGATGATGGCGGCGCTCTATCAATTAAAGATACATGGCGACAACGCATTAGTGTTATTGAGCCACAGTATTCTGCCATTAATGCACAGCGCGCTGGTGTAACGCGTAAGGCAGTTGCTGAAGCCTTACAGCAAAATTTTTCGGGGCAAATCGTTGGGCAGTATCGTGAAGGTGAAGAGCTCATTCCTATTATTGTTAGAGCACCACAAGCTGAACGTGTCGACATAAACGATATTGGAAATATTCAAGTACAAAGCAATATCACTGGTGAAACACTGCCCCTTGCGCAAGTAACCAATGGTTTTAAAACCGTCTGGCGCGATGGTATTTTAAAGCGTGAAGACCGCGAATGGACTATAAAAGCCCAAGCCGATCCACTACCAGGTGAACTAGCCTCAGAGTTATTTAATCGGGTAAGGCCTAAAATAGAAGCCATTGACCTACCTCAAGGGTATCGACTTGAATGGGATGGCGAATACGGACAATCGAAAGAATCTAACGAAATGCTGGCCTCAACTATTCCGCTGGGCTTTTTAGCTATGGTGCTGATTGTTATTGTGTTATTTAACGCTTTAAAACAACCAATTATTATTTGGCTTGTCGTGCCATTAGCCTTAATTGGTGTTGTTTTTGGACTGGTAACCACACAAATTCCACTAGAGTTTATGGGCATATTAGGATTGCTATCGCTCTCTGGTTTGTTAATTAAAAATGCCATTGTATTAGTAGATCAAATGGACATGGAAATTCGCCAAGGTAAAGCTGCATATAATGCCATTATCGATTCGGCAAATAGTCGGGTAAGACCGGTAATGATGGGCACACTGACCACGGTGTTAGGGGTTATTCCACTGTATTTTGATGCATTTTTCCAATCAATGTCTGTGGTTTTAGTATTTGGATTACTGTTTGCTACCCTGCTGACTTTAATCGTGATACCCGTGCTATATGCTATTTTTATGAATGTTAAACAAAATCAGTAAGCGAGTAATTAAGCTCTAAATTGTAGGATTCGGTTAAACAATGTTCTGCTTTGACCGGATCCTTATTATACTTTAGTCAAAACTACAGTTAATTTAATAAACTTTATAGTAATTCTCATCCTTTATAATTATTATACAGTTACAAAATGTTTTCGTTTTGAAATTCAATAATAACACTTACTCCACGGATACTTTCATGCCAATAAAACGCTTACTGATCCTCTTTTTATCTTTAGCGTTTAGTGAAGCTGTTATTATGCTTTTTTTAGCCGCATTTGTTACCCAGTTTACCGGTGTTTGGCTTTCAGTAATATTAGATTCCAGCCTTATCGCGTTAGTAGCGATTGTCACTACCCTTTACTTATTTCGCGATAATGACTTTGTAACTCACCAAAAGCTCAGAACTGAGTTCCTTATTATAAAAATAGCTATGATTGTGTTCACTGTTGAAGCAATCATAATGTTTGCCTTTAATTTTGATGCTCTCATGTTAAAACAATGGCAAATCATGCTCATTGACGGCTTAATTTTAAGTAGCTTAAGTGTCTCGCTTATTTATTTATTTGTAATTAAATATGCTTTTTCATTAAATCAATCACATAACACACAAAAAAACACGACAAAACTGACTAGTTCATTGGCCTACTTTTGCTCTGCGGTATTGTTATATATCGCCTTATATATGTTTTACCAAAGCCAACTACAAACACGTATTAATAATGTTATACAACATGAAAAAAATGAATTAAAACAAGCAAAAAAAGCTTTTTTACAACAACTTAATCATGCCTCTCGTGACTTACTGATTCTAAGAAACAATCATCATTTTAAAGATCATAACATTTTAAGTTCGGTCAATAGAGCTCAGCTAGAGCAAGACTATGCTAACTTTATTTCTATTAAAAACTTTTATACACAAATTCGAATTCTTGATCTAACAGGTAAGGAACTATTAAGGGTGCATAGAGACAAGCACAATGTTGCTATAGTCTCAGCAGAGCAGCTACAAGACAAAAGCCATCGTTACTATTTTAAACAGGCTATAAAAATGAACCCGTCAGCTATTTTTATTTCCCCATTAGATTTAAATTTTGAAAACGGTGAGATAGAACGCCCTTTTAAACCAATGATACGTTTAGCTTCTGTGCTAATGGGACCCAAAGGGACTAAAATAGGGTTACTTATCGTCAACCTTGAAGGAGCTCACTTACTTAGCCAATTAGACAATATCTCAAAAAATTCATCAGGCAATATTATGCTGCTTAATAAAGACAGCTATTGGTTATTTGGAGATACCAATAAGCAATGGTCATTTATGTTTGCTAACAGACCGCAACATCGTTTTAAAGATCAGCAGCCACACATATGGCAAAGCATGCAAACCCAAGCGAATGGAATTATTGAAAATGAAAACAATGTTTACATTTATGAGCACTTAACCTTATTAAACGACATGTTGCTCCCAAATAATATCGCTAATAGCCTAATAAACAGACCCGAATGGACATTAATAAATAAAGTCCCGCTGGCTAAAATAGAGAGTGAGTTTAGTAGCTTAAAGAAACTTATTATCGCTCTTTATCTTGGTATTATGACGTTAATGATATTTGTTATTTATACTTTTGCCATCCACACAATTAAAAGAAGAAAATATCAAGCCAAAGTAGAAAACTATGCTTATTTTGACAGTTTAACAGGGCTTTATAACCGCCGTATTTTTTTGGAGCAGCTTGATTTAGAAATCATAAAAGCAACGCAGCTTTCCTGCCCTTTGGTACTTATGTACCTTGATTTAGATTACTTTAAACCCATCAATGATGAATTAGGCCATGGTGCAGGTGATGAAGTTCTTAAAGAGGTGGCGATTCGCATCAAAAGTTGTTTACGACAACAAGACATTATTGCGCGCATTGGGGGAGATGAATTTGCAGCAATTCTTCCTCAGTTAAACGATAAAAAAGCAATCGCGGATATTGCAGAGCGAATTATCACAAGTATTAACACCCCCTTTACTATTTTTGATCAGCAATGCAGCTTAGGTATAAGCATTGGTATTGCAACCAGCGCGTCAGAAACTCAAACCAGCATTAAGCTTAAAACACAGGCAGACCAAGCACTTTATGAAGCTAAAAACTCCGGCAGAAACTGTTATCGCTTTTCCAAATAAACATTTTAAATTTAGTATTTTATAAATTTAAAATAAGCTTTGAAGCGAATACTTTTTTAAGGCATTAATTATCACTTTAAGTTCTAGCTTTAGCGATTAACATAGTTGGAGTTTTATTATATAGTGGGGTTAAGAATTCATTGCATAGTAATGCATTAAGATTCATTCATTAAATTAACTATTCAAATTTATCAAATAAATAACATATCAAGTGCAGTCTATGTGTCTTCTATTTAGTCATACAAACAATAAATGTAAAAACAGCTTTATTTCAAATCAAAATTTTAAAAACGAGGCATTCTCATGTTATCAAAACGCATAATTCCTTGTTTAGATGTAAAAGATGGACAGGTCGTTAAAGGGGTTAAATTTAAAGGCCACGAAGTGGTTGGCGATGTACTTACCCTAGCTAAAGCCTACAGCGAAGCCGGTGCTGATGAACTGGTGTTTTACGAGATCAGTGCAAGTGTTGAAAAACGCTTACTCGATGTTAATTGGGTTGAAAACATTGCCCGCCATATCGATATTCCATTTTGTGTAGCCGGTGGTATTAAATCGGTAGCCGATGCAGCTCGTGTGCTTGAACGTGGCGCTGACAAAATCAGTATTAATAGCCCTGCAATTGCGCGTCCAGAGCTAATTAAAGAATTACATGATGAGTTTGGCAAGCAGTGTGTAGTTGTTGGCATTGACAGCTTTTATGATGAAACAACCGGTGAATATCTAGTTTATCAGCTTACTGGCGATCCTAATGCGTCAAGCCGCACCCGATATAAAACCGAAGAATGGGTTAAACGCGTACAAGACTTAGGTGCTGGCGAAATCGTTTTAAATTGTATGAACCAAGATGGTGTTCGCAACGGTTACGACAACGAGCAACTAAGCAAAATACGCCAGCTGTGTGATATTCCTTTAATCGCCTCAGGCGGTGCAGGCAGCATGCAAGATTTTGTTGATGTATTTCAACAAAGCCAAGTAGATGGTGCGCTCGCAGCCAGTGTTTTTCACAAAAACGTGATAAACATCGGTGAACTAAAACAATTTTTAATCGATAACCAAGTGGCAGCAAGACTATGCAAGTAACCTTAGAAAACCAAACTCAAGTTGATTTCGCTAAAAGCGAAATGATCCCTGCCATTGTTCAAGATGCCCGCTCTGGCGTGATTTTAATGCAAGGCTTTATGAACAGCGAAGCGCTTAAAGTAACACTTGAAAGTAATAAAGTGACTTTTTATTCGCGCTCTAAATCGCGTTTATGGACCAAAGGCGAATCATCAGAAAACTTTTTAAACGTGGTATCGGTGCATACCGATTGCGATTACGACTCTATACTCGTACTTGCAAACCCAGAAGGCCCAACCTGTCATTTAGGCACGCAAAGCTGTTTTGGTGATGATGCAAAACCAAGCTTGAGCTTTTTAGCGCAACTTGAAGATGTCATTGTTGCACGTAAAAATGATGATCCAGCTAAAAGCTACACCGCCTCACTGTTCGCAGAAGACTTAAGCCGTAGCTGTCAAAAAGTAGGTGAAGAAGGTGTAGAAGTGGCACTTGCGGCAATGAAACACGACAACAATGAACTTACCAACGAATCGGCCGATTTGTTGTATCACCTTGTTGTACTATTACAACGCCAAGGGTTAGAACTCACTGATGTAGTTGCTTGCCTACAAGGTCGTCATAAGTAAATACAACGATTACTGTGTGCGCCATTATGTGGCGCACATCGTTATAATAAGCCATAATTTTTCTTTTTAATTCAGCCTTCTCAATAGCATTTATTCTCTCCCTTAGGTATCCTTTAGCTAATATTCAAGGAATAGCTATTACAAAAGGATAGCGCACTATGAAAACTTATATATCGCTTATACTCACTGGTCTTATTTTGTCTGGCTGTAGCAGTTTAACCAGCGAGCAAAAAGCCAAATTAGACAACTTAACGCCATGTGAAAAAATGGATGGCTTAATAACCGAATTCGATAATCGCTTTGATGCGTTAAAAGACACAAAAGTACAAAACTCATATTTAGATGTGTGGACTGCAAAGTACAACGTTTTTGGCGATAACTGCCAAGTGACTAGTTTTAACAATCAAACTGTGACCTATCAATGCCAAGAAAGCTACAAAGATCAACAGCAAGCGGTAGCTATGCATCAACAAGCAGTTGAACTCACTCGACAATGTTTAACTAAAACAAACAACTGGTTAGAAACACAAAAAGAGTCAGAAACGTCGCTGCGTACCACCTTTGTACTTGATGATAAGTCGCCGGTTATTTCTGTTTATACCAGCAAAACGTTATCAAAAATTAAAACTTGGTCGACCTCTTTAGAAGTAGGAAAGCCCGTCGCCACGAAATAATAACGAGAGAATGTATGCGCCAAACACCCAGTAAACAATCCACTCATTTAAAAACAGACTGTATCGGTGAATGTTATAGAATGAATGGCTACTGTACTGGGTGCGGTCGCACCAGCGAAGAAATATTCGACTGGATTATTTTAACTGCCGAACAAAAGCAAGCAATATTGGCCTCCCCTCGTGAAGATGCCAAAAAAGACTAGCTTAAATTTTTAACCGTTAAGGCGCATTACGCTGTGATGGGTCACGTTTAAAATCTTTGCTTAATTGCTTAGGATCTAACGCTTCACGTTGTTTGCTGGCGCCTTCTGCCCACCACATTAATTGATTAAAGGTGCGCGAAAAATAGCTATCCCACGATGTTTGCTCTGCCCTATTGTTTGCTTCACCACTTTCGATAAACACATCTTGCGCTTTTGGTACATGGATCATAGCTGATACCGGTAAACAACCTAGTTCACTTAAAAAGCTGCGCATGCCAACAGCAGCGCGTACACCGCCCCATTGCCCTGCAGAATAGGTCACAATCGCGCTGGGTTTATAGCCAAATAGAGAACTTCCAAAATGGTTTAGCAAATTAGCGAGTGCCGGACTCAAAGAATGATTATATTCAGGGCTTACCATAACAAAGCCATCGCTGGCTTTAATTTTTGCAGCTAAGTCATCAAGCTGTTTAGGTACCTCAGCCTGCGAATAAGCAAAGTGCGGTTTAAACACAGGGTCTAAATCATAATCGAGCGGATCAATAAGCTCTATTTCATGCTCAGAGTAATGCTCAACCAAACAACGCTCACATGCTTTCGCTACCCTTTCCCCTAAACGCGCAGGCTTAGGTGGGGTACTTTTTCTAACCGAACCGAGAAAAATTAAAAATTTCATGTATCGGCACTCCTTTTTAATTGCAAAAATAAATACCTCAAAAAAGTTTGAGGTATTTACTGTACGGTTTAAGCTTTATCGAGTGCTTGGCTTACATCGGCAATAATGTCGTCAATGTTTTCAATACCCACCGATAACCGAATTAAATCGCGGCTAACGCCAGCATTGGCGAGCTCTTCATCATTTAATTGGCGGTGCGTGGTAGATGCTGGGTGGCAAGCCAGCGATTTAGCATCGCCAATATTTACCAAGCGTAAAATCATGTTTAGGGAATCAATAAACCGCGTACCAGCCTCTAAGCCACCGGCAATACCAAAACTTAAAATACCTGACGCTTTACCATTGGTAATTTTTTGGCTTATTTCGTTATACGGGCTTGATTTTAATCCCGCGTAATTAACCCAAAGCACCTTAGGATGGCTCTCTAAATATTCAGCAATTTTTTGCGCGTTTTCGCAGTGACGATCCATTCTTAGCCCTAACGTTTCAAGGCCAATTAAAATGTCTGATGCGTTTTTAGGTGCAAGCGCCGCACCGGTATTTCTAAGTGGGACAACACGGCAACGGCCAATAAACGCCGCCTCAGCAAACGCATCGGTATACACTACATTATGGTACGACGGATCAGGCTCATTCATCATCGCAAAACGGGATGCATTGGCTTTCCAGTCAAACTTGCCCGAATCAACAATCATGCCGCCAATCGCGGTTCCATGACCGTTAATGTATTTAGTGAGCGAGTGCACCACAATATCGGCACCTAACTCAAATGGACGACACAGATACGGCGTAGCCACGGTGTTATCTACAATTAAAGGCACCCCTTTAGTGTGGGCAATTTTCGCAAGGCGAGCAATATCAACAATATTCCCAGCAGGGTTACCAATTGATTCGCAAAAAACCGCACGCGTGTTTTCATCAATCGCGTTTTCAAAACCGTCAAAATCATCGGCTTTAATCATTCGCGCCTCTATACCTTGGCGCGGCAAGCTGTGGGCAAATAAGTTATAAGTGCCACCATACACTTGGCTGGTGCTTACAATATTAGTACCCACTTCACATAAACATTGAATCGCATAGGTAATCGCCGCCATACCCGAGGCCACAGCCAGTGCACCAATGCCGCCTTCCATCGCCGCAATACGCTGCTCAAGTACCGCATTGGTCGGGTTCATTATGCGGGTATAAATATTACCCGGCACTTTTAAATCAAATAAATCAGCACCATGCTGGGTATTATCAAAGGTGTACGAAGAGGTGTTATAAATTGGCACCGCCGCTGACTTAGTTGTGGCTTCAGATTCATAACCATGGTGCAACGCTAAAGACTCAAGTTTCATAATTTATTCCTTCAATATAGTTACATCTAACGTAGCATTTAATGGTTACAAAATGCACATGAAATATACTAAAGAATGTTGAAGTAATTTGATTGGATGCTGTATCTAATTCTACCGTTCGCTCATATATTCAAGAAAATGAGCCAAGCGCGCATATTACTCCTCTAAGTATTTATTAAACACAATAAAAACTTAGTGATAGTAATATGTTAGGTAATTTGTTAAAACTATATGTAAAAGAAAATGAGCGCAGCGCTGGTTTGAATATGTGCGATGAGCGCACTATTAAGTTGTTAGATTACTAGGAGAATCCCGTGACAACTGGAGAATGGATAGCAACAGTTATAGGTTCAAATGCTTTTACACTCGGCTTAGCGACTTTTATAACTAATATAATGATTAAGAGTTCAGAATCAAAAGCAAAAACAGCTAATGATATTAGAGATGCAACGATAGAGAAGCTAGAGACAGATTATGACTCTATTGAAAAAGAACTTGCCAAGTTAATGCCTTTGAAAGATGAGGTGGATAAAAAAGAATGTGATCTTGAGATTGCAAAGAAAGATATCAGGCGCCTAAAATCTGTTGTCACTTCTCATGGACGACAACAGAAAAAGTTTTTAAATTATATTGAATCCCAAGAAAATGAAGTATCAAGGCTAGAAAACAAATTACTCTCTTTAGCTGAAAAGTTTGATGGTATTCGCGACAAAAATGCCAGTGAAATTAATGAACTAAGGTTCGAGTTGATAGGTGCATCACGCTCTATACAAATAGTTAAGAGAACTATAAATAAACTTAAGAAAGAAGTAGAAGACGAGCAAAAGCCACGCTTGATGCTTGAGTAATCTAACAAGTCATTTAAAAGGACAAAAAACAGTTGGTTTTTGCTCCTTCGTCGCTTATTTTAACCAACTATTTTTAGCCTCTAAATGAGGCGTAAGTGCAATCAGCAGTAGTGACATCAAAAAGTAGGGAAGTATGAGTATTAATATAAAGTGGGATGAAGATTGTCGTTTTAAAGTGTTAACAGAAGGTGGCTTTACGTTTAATGTTGACGCTACAAGTGAGAAAGCTCCTTGTCCAACGGAAGTTCTATTGTCAGCTTTAGGTTCATGCAGTGCGACGGATGTCGTCTTGCTTCTGCAAGAGCAAGGTTTTGAAGTTAAGGGTTTAGAAAATACGGTTACTTTCGCCTTAACGGAATCAGAGCCTCGTTTATATAAATCGGCAAACTTGCACTTTATAGTAAGTGGCGTCGGTTTTCAGGAGTCTGACATTTTGCGAGCAGCTCAAGAAGCTGTAGGAAAGCATTGTCATGTTTGTCTTATGTTGAGTCCTACGATCGATATCACTTATTCAGCAGAAGTTGGAAAAAATTGCACTTAACTAGGCATTAAATATGCTCCCTACGGTCGCTCACACTAGCAAGCTCGCGCGGTTCATGGAGGCATTATTTGCTTCAATTAGTCGGAGCATTACTCAAGCAAGGAGAGAGTATTTTGACATTAGATGAATACAGAATAGAATTTGAACAATCTTCAAACAGATCTATTTCAATGCCGGTTGCTGGAACCATAATTTGGGGTTTAGTTGGATTTCTAAGTACACAATTTAGCGCAAATATTTCTATATATATTCTACTTTTTGCAACAGGTGGTATTTTTCCTATAGCTTTAGTAATTGCTAAATTTAGAAAAGAGAACTTAGTTTCCTCATCCAACCCTTTAGCAAAACTAATGGGCCTATGCATAGTGATGGTTAATCTTCTTTGGGCTGTCCATATACCGTTACTTTTAAATGCACCTGAATTTGTTCCTTTGAGTTTAGGCGTTGGCTTAGGACTTCATTGGGTAGTATATTCTTGGATCGTTAAACATCCTGTTGGCTTAATTCATGCTGTGTTAAGAAGTATTTTAATTGTAGCCGCTTGGTATTTATTCCCTAACAGTAGTATTTTAGCTATCTCTTGCGTTATCGTTTTAACTTATTTAATAAGTATCTATCAAATGTTAACCAGGAATATGATAAGAACATAACAAACACCTAAACTACGACAATGTAAAGTTGTCATAGTTTTGGCAAACAAAAATCCACGCCAACACATTGCGTGTTAGGCGGTTGTTAGTTGTTAATGATTACCTTCGTTTTTATGGCTCACTTCCACAAGCTACGTGGGCTGAAAAGATAGGGTTGTATGCTTTTTATATAGTAATTTGTATTACAGGTTTTTTTAAAGCCAAAAAGTATTGTAAATAATAAAAACTAACAAGAACTTCAAACGGAAAAAACACAAGGAAATTTATGATTCAGTGCACTCGCTGTGAACATTAAAAAGATGTTTTTAGCTTTTCTTTATCTGCACTCCCATTTTACTTTAAATGTACAAATTGTAACCTTACATATTCAGCCAAGATAACGTGGCACTATATGATTGTGACGAGCTAAAACAGCCTTGTTTTATATCTTCCTCTAAAAGCGCAGCGTCTTTTCGCCCTCTTTGTGCATAAATCACTAAAAGACCTTACTTAGCAAAGAGAATTGAATAAGCAGAAAACACAGTAATAACGTTTACTCGCTCAGACTAAAAAAAGTCGTTAGTTAGCTTGGTTTTTGGCTATTTTTCATCATTTCTAAATAGCGTCCTTCAATGAATTTTTTCTCTTTTGTAAGGTGTTTAAGTGCGTACTGGGTTTTTTCTAGCTCTTGCTTTAATGTGTCTAGCTCCTCACTACTTTCTGGCCCGTCAGTTTGTAACTGCAATTGCTGTAGCAGTTGGTCTTGCTCTGCAATTTGCCTTTTATATTCGTTTAAAGTGTTAAGTAATCTTGTTTGATCGGGCGTTGAGGATGCATCTGCGTTTGATGTTTTATCACTATTTTCGCTTGCGGTTTTAAGCGCTTCGTAATCTGCTTGTAACTGGTCTTTTTCTTCTTGAAGCACAGTCACTGCATCATATTGTGCATAGAGTTTTTGACGGGTAACTTTTAATTTTTCAACACTTTTATCCAAATCCCCTTTAAGTTTGCGAATGAGCTTATGCGAGCGTTTTAATTTTTTATTGAGATCATCAATTAGCTGTTGTTCTTTTTCGGTAACATGATCTTTGGTTGATGAAGTAACCTCAGTCAATTGCTGTTGTAATAGCATTTGTACACTGATTAACTCAGCGATAGTTTTTCGATTATCGTTAACATAGCTCATAGCGTTTTCAACAGACTCTCTGCACATAGCTAACGTCGCATCATCCATTGTGCCGTTACTTTTAACCATGCTAAGTGCAAATGCCCTAAACTCTCTGAGTATCAGTAAAAGAATATAAAACCACGCGGCTAAAATAAGTAGCCCAAAATTTATAGCAATATAATGATAAACCTCTGGCGGAAATACGGCATATGGCATTATTTAGTTATCTTAAATTAAGTGTTTATTTACTAGAGTTTAGCGCTGTGAAAAAAATCTGCCATAATAACAACAACATTAAAAAAAAAGTTACCTGTGTGAAAATACTTATCGTGGATGATAGCCATGCAACACTTGAAATAGTACGCCGAGGGTTGGAAAAGTTTGGCTATCGGAAGTTATTAATAGAAAAAGCCAACAATGCTAAATCTGCGTTAACGCTTATTGGTAGTTGGCACCCCGATATTGTGCTTACAGACTGGCATATGCCTGATATGTGTGGAGTTACGCTATTACGTGCAATAAAGCAAAGGCAACTTAATATAATAGTAGCAATGCTAACCACGGTTGATGAAAAGTCTCAAATTGAAGAAGCTATTAGCTTTGGCGCATCTTTTGTACTGTCAAAACCTTTTACCGATGAACAACTTCACGATAAGTTATTACCTCTGGTTCAACTTGTAGAAAATAACGAAGTCATTCCTGATGAAATTGAATTAAATGATGATTTAGCGTTACCAAAACTATCGCAATTAGAACGTTTGTTTCATAAACATATAAGTCAGTCTTTAATCGTAAACACAATTCAACCGCAGGTATTCGATGAGTCTAAAGTCCCCTGTGTCATGGCTGTTTATGAGGATCCAAAAAGTCAAAAAGTACGTGCCATTGCCATACTTGATATTTATGCCGCGTGCGTAATGGCAAGTGGCTATAGCAGCTTGTCGGCTGAAGATATTAGTAACTCTATATTATCGGGCGTTGTAACGAATACAGCATTAAGCGCATGTAAAAAAGCGTTAACGGAAACGGCTTTTGCCTTTTTAGACAAACGAACACGCGTTAGTTTACAAATCAAAACGGTCAAAGTGATTACCACGCCTTTTCGTAAGCTCACTTTGCTGTATAAAACACCTGCTGAAAAGCGCATTGATTTTAGCTGCCAGCTTGAGGGGATGGCACAAGGTAAAATAATGTTGGTTGGCATTTAATAAATTAAACGTAACGTATTTACCTTTATCAAAGAAGTTTAAATTTAAAAACGCCCTGCTCCTACAAAAGCGCAGCGTCTCTGCACCCTCATGGTAAATAAATTACTTAAAAACCTTATTACACAAAGCCGAGTGTCAGTAAAAAGTTAAATATTAGCTCCCCCGAACCTCGTAGCCCGTATCCCGTACCCCGTACCCTAAGTTAGATTAATCGCTAAAAATGTTTAAACAAAAAAGGCGCTTCCGGTTAAGGTAAGCGCCTTTTGTTATTTTAACTGCTATTTATTTTACGATTTTCATTTCGTCTAATAGGTTTTGGGCGTTATCTACTTTATCCATTACCCACAGCATGTAGCGCGAATCTACATGAATCGAGCGATTTAGTTCAGGGTTGTAATCCCAATCACCAATAATGCTTTCGTACACACCGTCGAACAGTAAACCCACCAGCTCGGCATTGCCGTTAAGCGTTGGCGAACCTGAGTTACCACCTGTCGTGTCTACATTTGATAAAAAGTTAACTGGAACAGTATTCATGCCACCAGTGTAATCACCATAAAGCTTCGCTTTAATTTGCTCTTGCAGCTTTTTAGGCGCATTAAATGGGTCAACATCGGTGTTTTTAGCCAATAAGCCTTCAATTGAAGTAAACGGCGTAGCCACTAATCCATCTTGCGGAGAATAACCGCCTACCGTGCCGTAAGTTACACGTAATGTGCTGTTTGCATCGGCGTAAACCGGTTTGTTTTGCGCTTTGTTAAAGGCAATAATTGCACTCATTAACTCTGGGCGAGCAGCTTGTAACTTACCAGCCAAGGCTTTTGACTTATCTTCTTCGGTTTTCATCACAGCAAATATAGCTTTTGCATATTGCATAAACGGGTCTTGGCTTTGGTTAAGCTGACTTAGTGTTTGTTCAAATAATGAATTACGTACAATTTCATTATCTAGTCTTGATTTAGCGTACATTTCATCTAGCAATGCGCTTTGTTTTGCTTTATCAAAGCCGTTTTCTAAAACAAAAGCTTTATCAATTTCACTAAAACGCTCTGCTTTAGGTAATGCTGCATATTGCTCTAAAAAGTGCAGTAATATAGCTTTATCTACATTGGCATCAAAGCGACGTGACATACGCTCAAGAGAAGATTTAATACGCGGTAAATCGCGTTCTTGGTAACCTGATTCGCGCTCACTATTTGGCTTTTGTTTTTCAACCGCTAAGCGGTATAAACGACGTGCCGTGCTGATCATTTGTGAACGATGAACATAGCCTACCATACGGTCGCGCTCACTGTGCTCTTGCGATTGAGCTACTAATGCCGATAACTCATTAAGCACATTCCCGTAGCGCTGTTTACGCTCGCTATCGCTGTTTATCCAGCTTGTAAGCTCTTGTTCAAACAGTTTTTTACGCTCAAACATGGTGCCTTTTTTGAAGCTTTCAATCATCGAACCATAGTTTTTAATGTAGTTGTTGTAACCGGCTATGGTGCTTTCGTAAGCAATACGGGCTTTGCTGCCATCTTCTGAGTTTTCTTCAATTAGTGACACGTATTTAGTATTGTGCATGCGCGCTTTAGGGTAACTGTCGTTAAATACGTAATCAACCTCTGCCGCAATACGGTAACGATTAGTACGCCCTGGATAGCCAGTTACCATGACAAAATCGCCCTCTTGCACGCCTTTAGCACTTACACTTAAGTAAGACTCTGGCACGTACGGTACGTTATCTTCGCTGTACTCTGCTGGCTTGCCATCTTTACCTACATAGGCGCGGTAAAAACCAAAATCGCCTGTATGGCGCGGCCACATCCAGTTATCGATATCGCCACCATATTTACCTACGCCCATGGCAGGTGCATACGCTAAACGTACATCTTTAATTTCCAGCGATTTAATTAGGTAAAACTCTAAACCACCATGAAACGAATACACATTACAACGGTAACTGGCATCAGCTTCACACTGTGCAACGAGTGCTTTTTGATTTTTTTCTAACGCATCATAGCGTGCTTTTGCGCTTAGCTCGTTAGTGCCGCTAATCACTTTATCGGTCACATTGGTCACTGTTTCGGTTACGTACACACGTGAACCTGGCGCAGCTGGTAGGTCTTCAGCCGGTGTTTTTGCTAAAAAGCCATTTTCTAAAATGTTATTTTCAGGCGTTGAATTATATTGCACCGAACCATAAATACAGTGATGGTTAGTTACAACTAAGCCTTTTGGCGAAACAAACGAGGCTGTACAACCGCCTAAGCTGATAACCGCATTCATTGGAAATTCGGTTAATTTTGAAATTGAATCAACGCTAATTTCAAGCCCTTTGGCTTTTAAAATTGACTCAAGCTCTGGTAGTTGATGAGGTTGCCACATGCCTTCATCGGCATGGGCCGCAGAAGAAAGTGCCAGTGAACAGGTTGCTACCAACGTGGCAACAAGAGGTTTTAAACGCATTATAGAATCCCTTTTATTATTGAATCAGCAGATTACTCATTAAGTATGAGTCAGGTCAACTGCGCTGAGATAAATTGTTACAATATAGCGCTCAATAAACAAAAAAGGAGCTCAGGGTTTGTACCCTAAGCTCCTTTTTAAACAATATGATATACGATGTTAGTCGTCTTTTTTCACATCATTTGGATGCGCTACGCCCATCCATGCTTTAAACAGCGCTTTTTGCTCAGCAGTAGCATTTTTATTAGCGACTACTTTTTTAGGTTTATCGAAATCTTCAGACAACACAAGCTCAGTCGACATTAATGCATCACGGCGAATAAAATCAACAATTACCTTGTCTCCTGCTTTAAAGGTTTCTAGGCTCGCGGTTAAGTTTTTCCCTACATGCTTTTTGTTAATAGCGACGAGTTTATCGTCTGTAGTTAAGCCACCTTGCCATGCTGCGCCATCGCGGCGTACATGGGTAAGTGTTAGTAACTCACCAGTATTTTTAGTAAAGGCATCTAAGCTTGGTGTGGCCTTGGCTTTTTCTGGTAATTCAAAGCTTAAACCAACTTTTGCCAATAATTCATCAAAATCTAGGCTGGCTGGTGTGCTAACATTTTCTTGCCACCAAGCGCTGTAATCACGTCCTGATAGTTGCTTTAAAATAGCTAATACGTCTTGCTCAGTAAAACCCGCTGGTAGCTTATGTTGCTTATAAAGCTCGTTGTGTACGTCTTTATAGCTTATTTTACCTTGGCTTTTTTCAAGTAGGTCTATATCTAACGCCATCGACAATAACGAGCCTTCAAGATAAATATTAGTGCCGTAATTACGTGCATGATCGCCACCTTGATTTATCCATTTATCAAAGCTGGTTTCACTTGCACTTTGCACTTCACGACCAGGGGTAGTGAGGTGGCGATTAATGGTTTTACTAAAGTTCTTAAAAAATTCATCGGTGGTTTGAATGCCTGAGCGCACTAATAAATGGTCTTCAAAATAGCTGGTAGAGCCTTCGGCAATCCACAGCAATTTTGAATAATTAATATTAGTGTAGTCATATGGCGCAAGCCCTTTAGGACGGTATGCTTTTACATTCCAAGTATGAATAAATTCATGTGCCGCTGTACTGATAAAAGCTAAATAGTCTTCTCGTTTAGCAAAGCGATCACGTGGGCGTTGAATAATAGTTGAGTTTAAGTGTTCGGTTGCACCGCCCGCGCCCGATGTAGCATGCACCATAAATACATAACGCTCATACGGGTAGCTGTCCCAAATTACATTGCCCGTTGCCACTAGCTTTTTCAGATCGGTTAGCATCAGTTCTATGTCGTAATTACCTTCGCCCCACACCACTAGTTCATACTCACGGCCATCAACTTCAAAAGTACGCAGTTCATTAACACCGGTTTCTATTGGAGAATCAACTAGCACGTCGTAGTCACTGGCTTTAAAGCTGTGTTTATTTTTATAGTTTTCCATACCCGACACAGAGCGCCATGCTTTAGGTACGTTTAATTCAACCGTAACTGGCTCTTGGCGAAATGACTCGCTAAACATAAAAAAGCCCGATGCATCAACAAACGCATGGCTGTCGTCAATATGGCGAGCGCGCTTACCTAGCTCATTGGCATACACTTGGTAATCAACATTAACTTCAGTCGGCTCGTTTAAATGAACACGCCATGTGCTGTGGTCTATTTTTTCCCACTTTAATGCATTACCTTCATCGTCGCTGGCTTTAAAATAGCGAACGCCATTGGCAAGGTTTAAAATTTCATAGCGACCAGTACGCCATGCTGGCAGTTTTACATCTAAATATGATTGCGCCGTTTTAGGAAACTCTACATTTACATCACCTAAATGATGCTCTGGCTGAGAGATATTTAAAGCGTAGTTAACGTCGGCAAATGCTGGTGCTGAACAGGCAGCTAAAATTGATAAGGCAAGTAGCTTTTTCATGAAGGCTCTTTTTTATATAACGTATTGTTGTACCAAGATTAACAAGACCCATTTTAAAAGTGAATTAAAAGCGGTAAATGCACTTATAATTAAGATCGCTCGTATTTTGTTATTAAAAACATTAAGTTTTTGATCTCATACCTACTATTAATATGTTTTTGTTGTAAACTAAAACAATAGAGGTATTACGATGATGGTGTGTAGGTGTCTAGGAGCTCCAATACGGTGGAACAAAAACTAAAGCAAGCAATCGACAGTAGAAAAGTAATAGAAAGTGCTCGCCAACATCAAGTGAGTACGCTTTCTAATTTTGCAGCTAAGTTGTCTTTAAGCTGTAAGGGACTTGATACTGAGCTTGATAACCGCCTAGCTAAGTTTCGAAGCGCGTTAAACAAAGGAATGAGTTTTGAAGACTTTGCTCCTTTAGTGGATGATATTTTAGCTTTGCTTAAAAACCAAGAAGCCATTCAACTAGCACATCAACGCGACCTTTTTACCAGTGTACAAAATGCAGGTAAGCAATTACAACAAACCAAAGGCTTGCCTGACGATACCCGCAGAACACTGCGCCATTTGCTTGATAACGAGCTAGACGATATTCAATCTGT
This sequence comes from Pseudoalteromonas sp. S1612, assembly GCF_005887175.1. Classification (GTDB taxonomy): domain Bacteria; phylum Pseudomonadota; class Gammaproteobacteria; order Enterobacterales; family Alteromonadaceae; genus Pseudoalteromonas; species Pseudoalteromonas undina. Next base: position 40,647 of record NZ_PNDH01000012.1, read on the forward strand.
ACATGGCTTTATTCCTATATTAAACCAGTTGATAACTTTTTATCATCAAGCCTTAATTGCTAAAAGCAACGACGCCTTTGAACCTCCGAACCTAAGTGCCCTCACTGAAAAGCTGTTTAAATTAGTCAGTCAGCTAGTTCTCGAAGAAGAAGCCAACGAAGCGTTGTATTTAATAAAAAAACGTATCGCTAAAAATAAAGCCGTAGACCAGCTACTTGATGCAGCAATTGATGTAATCACACTTATTGTACAAAGCATTCAAGTTGAGCGCGCGTCAGCACAAAGCTTCTTAACCTCTTTAAACCAAACACTCGGAGAGCTACATCGCTCATTAGTATCAACCAGCGAACATTCTGAATCGATGACTGTTGAGTTTGACTCAATTAATCAACGAATTGGTGAAAAGCTAAGAAATTTAAATACACAAACAAATAAAGCAACATCAATTACAGAGTTAAAGCAATTGGTTGAAAATGAGTTACGCTCATTAAGTGCTGATATTTTAGAAAAAGAGCAGCTAGAACAAAAAGATCGCCAAATTTTAATTTCTAGCTTTGCACAAATAAACGATAGAATTGGCAGTTTAGAAAACAAAGTTAGTAATTATAAGAAACGTTTGAATGAACAACGTTTTAAAAGTTTACTCGACAGTCTTACCAAATTACCTAATCGCGCAGCTTTTGATGAACGTTATAATCACGAAATCAATGTATTTAACGAACGCCCGTCAGACATAACCTTAGTGGTTATTGATGTAGACCATTTTAAATCAATTAACGATCGTTTTGGTCACACAGCCGGCGACATTACCTTGCAAGTGATTGCCAAAGCGCTGCAAAAATCGATTAGACAAACTGATTTTATTGCCCGTTATGGCGGCGAAGAGTTTGTGTTATTAATGCCCCGTACCTCACTTGAAAACGCCGTCGAGCATCTCGATAAATTAAGACTGTCGATTAAAAAGATCCCATTTAAATTTAAAGACAAGCAAATACAAATTACTGTTTCTTTAGGCGCAACCCAATTTGAAGAGGGTGATACGCCTCTAAAAGCATTTGATAGAGCCGATGAGGCTCTTTACGATGCTAAAAACTCAGGCCGGGATCGTCTGTGTATTAGTAAATAGTGTTATGCACTTTTACCCTTGAGTATAAGGCATAACTACGCAGTAAATTTACCCAAGAAGTTTCAAGGAGAATGTCGATGCTAATACAATTAAACCCTACAGGGGTATTAGATTTATTGTCGCAGCTAGAAGTAGACTTACTCGAGCAATCATCAACCAGCGAACGCTACAGACTATTTAGAAACTGTGTATTGGCCGTGCTCAATGTAGGCAGCCACACCGATGTAAGCAATGATATTTACGATAAACACAAAGATTTTGATATACGTTTGGTTAGCCGTGAACGCGGTATAAAAATTGAGTTAGAAAATCCTCCGCAAACGGCCTTTGTTGATGGCCACATAGTAACAGGCATTCATGAGCACATATTTTCGGTTATTCGCGATATTTTGTTTATTTGCCAAAAGTATGAAAAGAACCTCCAAGAAACTAAAGCCATTACCCATATGGTTTTTGATATGCTTAGAAATGCCGACGCGCTTAAGGTAAATAGCGAACCTAACATGATTGTATGTTGGGGTGGCCACTCTATTAACGAAGTCGAATATAAATACACCAAGCAAGTTGGCTATGAACTGGGGTTACGTGGATTAAATATTTGTACTGGCTGTGGGCCTGGTGCAATGAAAGGCCCAATGAAAGGCGCAACCATTGGCCACGCAAAGCAACGTATTACCAATAATCGTTATTTAGGTTTAACTGAGCCCAGCATTATAGCGGCAGAGCCACCCAATCCGATTGTAAATGAGCTGGTTATTTTACCCGACATTGAAAAACGCCTTGAAGCATTTGTTCGCACCGCACACGCTATTATTATTTTTCCAGGTGGCGCAGGTACAGCCGAAGAGTTACTTTATTTATTAGGTATTTTGTTACACCCTGAAAACGACAAGCAATGTTTACCTGTTATTTTAACTGGCCCTAAACAGAGCAAAGCTTACTTTGAAGAGCTTTGTAAGTTTATTCAAATGACTTTAGGTGATGCTGCACTGAGTAAATTTGAAGTGATTATTGATGATCCTCAATTAGTTAGCCAAAAGCTTAAATCGGCTATGAATGGGGTACGCGAATATCGTAAAAGCCAAGGCGATGCTTATTACTTTAATTGGACGTTGAAAATAGAAAATGATTTTCAGCAGCCTTTTTATCCAACTCATGAAGCTATGGCGTCACTTGATTTACACCTTGATCAACCCAAACAACAGCTTGCCGCTAATTTACGCCGTGCGTTTTCGGGAATTGTTGCTGGTAACGTAAAAGAAGAAGGTTTAAATGCAATTAAAGAGCATGGCCCCTATGTGCTAAGTGGTGAGCCTGATTTAATGAAAGCAATGGACAAGCTTTTACAAGCATTTGTAGAACAAGGTAGAATGAAACTTCCCGGAAGTAAGTATATTCCTTGTTATACAATAAAAGCGTGAGTTTATAATTGAATCCCCATTTACTCCTTATTGATGCGCTTAATTTAATTAGGCGCATTTATGCTGTTGATGCAAACCAAAGCCATCACAGCGACGAGCACATGTTAAAAGCCTGCTGTGCTCGGGTTGCACATGCATGCAAAAAACTTTTAACGACCACCAATGCAACCCATGCAATTGCGGTTTTTGATGGTGATAAAAGCTGGCGTTACCACTTTTATAAAGACTACAAACATTCGCGTGCACCTATGCCAGAGACCCTAAAAAACGCGTTACCCCATTTTAAAGCGGCCATTGAAGAAACCGGTATAGTGGTATTTGAACCGACTAACGATGAAGCTGACGATATTATTGCGACTTTAGCGCATAAAGCGGCTAATAATCAGATAAACAATACCATTGTCTCTACTGATAAAGGCTTTTTGCCTCATTTGAATGAGCATATTGAAGTATACGATTACTTTAAAAAGCAACACCTCAATGAAGAACACATTGAAGAGCGCTTTGCTGTCGCTCAACATAAACTCATCGACTTTTGGGCACTCGCAGGCGATAAAACCAACGACATTCCTGGTGTTAAAGGTATTGGTGTTAAATCCGCGCAGCAATTGGTTAATCAATATAGCTCTATTGAAGAAGCGCTAAATGATGAATCGTTAAATACGCGGCTACAAAAAAAGCTTAATGAAGATATGGATATGTTTGTTATTTCTAAGCAATTGGTGAGTTTGCGTACAGATATCCATTTAGGCTTTAGTTTAAAGCAGTTAAGGCTTAATTAGTCGCAAGTTAATAGCACTGTAAACTTGCAATACGTATACTAGCGATAGCTATTTTGGTCTGGGTTGGCAATGTTTAAAAAGTTTATTAGGTATTTAATATTAGGATTAGGTTTGTACGCTCTAATAGCTACGTCAGTTATTATGTTCTATAAAGACGATCCACAAGCTATGATTTGGCAAGACAGAGAAGCATTCAATAAACGCTATATCGAAAAATTGCGTTTAGAAGATACCTTTACGCTAAATGATGTGCTTGAATATTTAGGTAGCCCAGATTTAACCTATGCCAGGCGTGATGGCGAGCAAGTATGGCAGGTGGTTTTTTATCGTACCCAACATAAAACCTCAGACGGTATCACCACCATGGATGAATGTACTGGGTTATTATTTAAAAATGGCCAACTAATAATGTGGGGCCCAAGTGCTTATGAAAAATACCTTGAGCACAATGATGGGAAGATTTAATGGAAGCTCCACTGTCGGGTAAACTAAAAAAGCTATTCGAAAGCACGCAACTGCTTTTAAGCTCCCATAACAATAAAAGTCAGTGGCATACCTTCTACCCTCTTGTGTGTAAGCTTTCAGAGCAATACGCTGCATTATACAAACAAAACCCAGCGGCCTTGCAAGCTCAGTTAAATTTATATAAAACACATTATAGTTACGCAACCAATTTAGTGGTTAACCAATGTGTATTAACCTGTGCTTTGTGTCGTAGTCAAAACTACGACAACGATTTAACCGAGCTTTATATTAGTGCCTCATTAGTTGAACACCTTTGTGTTGCCAAACAATTAAATAAGTTAGCTCAACAGCAGACGTTTAACGAAGCCGATAAAAAAATGTGGCAGTTACGCCATAAACTTGCAGCCAAAGTATTATTAACGGCTAAACAACCCGCGCACCAAATTGCTCATATTTTGGCAAAATTAGGCAAATACAAACACGCATTATTAGATACACCTAAAATTATGCTTTATGACGGTGCCAGTGTGTTAGTTTCTTTAGCTAATATATTAGCACTTAACGTTACTTGTAATGAAAAACAACAGCACATAAATTTTTATAAAGCGGTCGCTGATTTATATATAAGAACTCCAAACTCATTTGCACAAACGTTATTAAAAGCGCTAGTTGCACACGTTGGACAATATGTACCTGGCAGCCAAGTCGTGTATGCCGACCAAGCTATGGTTTATTTAGCCACGGATATGCAAGGCCGACATATTATAGTTAATAACGCCAATACTAAAATGGAATGGTATCGTATTAAAGCGTCCTTAATGGATGACTCAAAAGCATGGGAATGCAATGATAACCGCTTATTTTTAAAAGTATGGGACAGTGAATATCTTAATATCCCGAATAGTGAACTCTCTGCACAAGCACCCTTGTACCAATTAGTTAAACAAATAAAAACGCAAAAAGAATACAGCTTTAAAGCTTTGAACACCTTACTTACCCCCTACCCTGACGTTATAAAGTCAGTATGCTTAGCAGTAAAGCACTACAACAAAGAGCTATTACCCGCTAAAGATTTAAGACATAGTTTATCTATGGTAGGTTACGATAAAGCACCGGCTATTATTCAAGGGGTGGTGTTTGAACAATTAGTAAATAGCATTGCTCATCCTCTACATGCCTTTTTATGCACCCGTATTAGTTGTTTAGTTAATATTTTAGAGCTATTAGTAAAGCATAATCCCCGCGTTCAAGGTGAGCGTATTAGTTTAAGCTTATATGCTTACTTATATTATGTGTTGATACATTACAGCGCAGATGTTTCTAGAAAAATCACCATTGATCAAACACCGAATAAATCTCTCGATACACCTTTTAGTACATTTTTTGGTGTAAACAACGTAGATGCCTCTCATTTAAACAGTGAGCTTAACGAATTACTTAGTGGCGACCCATGGGCGTCGGCTTTATTAAATGCAGAGCAATTGCCTAAAAAGCAGCTTGATGATGCTGGTCAATTATGGGCGGCATTAAAGGTAGTGGCACAACGCATACTTAAACCTAACCAGCCATTAACAGCATGGCAACAGCAAATATTAAATCAACAACTTAGTCGCCATGGTTGGCAAAGTGAAGTCGATTTTAATCAATCGCTGCTGGGCTTAGGGCTACACAATAGTATTTAGCTGACTTATTACCACTATAGCTCAAGGTTATACCCTGTATTCATACTATAAACTGGCAAAATGAGAGATAAATTGGTATAAATGCCGGCTCAAATTTAGTACCCCTGTCATATAAGTAGTCTAAACTCTGTTGAGTATTTTTATTTATGTGTGTATCCAAATCTTTAAAGGAAAAGTTCATGGCCAAACAAACCATAACAGTGATCAAAGGCGACGGCATCGGCCCAAGCATTATCGACTCAGCACTTGAAATACTAAAAGCCGCAGGATGCGATTTTGATTATGAATTTGTTGACGCTGGCCTAGCTGCGCTTGAGAAAACAGGCGAATTGCTTCCACAAGAAACAATTGACACAATTGCTAAGAATAAAATCACCTTAAAAGGCCCATTAACCACGCCTGTAGGCGAAGGTTTTACATCTATCAACGTAACACTTCGTAAGCAATTTGGTTTATACGCCAATGTACGTCCAGTTAAATCGTTTGCCGGTACTAAAGCCCGTTACGACGATATTGATATCATCACTATTCGTGAAAACACACAAGGTATGTATTCAGGTGCAGGCCAAGTTGTATCTGAAGATGGTACTGAAGCTGAAGCAAAATCAGTGATCACTCGCGAAGGCGCAGAAAAAATTGTAACGTTCGCATACGAACTTGCTGTGCGCGAAGGTCGTAAAAAAGTAACTGCTGTACATAAAGCAAATATTTTAAAATCAACGTCTGGTTTATTCTTAAAAGTGGCGCGTGAAGTAGCTGAGCGTTACCCAGAAATTGAATCAACTGAAATGATTGTTGATGCAACATGTATGAAGCTTGTAATGACCCCAGAAGAGTTTGACGTGATCGTTACAACGAACTTATTTGGCGATATTTTATCTGACTTATGTGCTGGCTTAGTAGGCGGTTTAGGCATGGCACCAGGTGCAAACATTGGTGAAGATGCTGCTATTTTTGAAGCTGTTCACGGTAGCGCACCTGATATTGCTGGTAAAAACCTTGCAAACCCTACGTCAGTGATTTTAGCCTCTATTCAAATGCTAGAGCATTTAAACATGGGCGATACAGCTGAGCGTATTCGTAGCGCTGTTGCTGATGTAATTAAATCTGGCGACCGTACTACCCGCGATTTAGGCGGCAGCCACGGCACTACTGATTTCACACAATCAGTAATTGACCGTCTGTAATTAGTACTGTTAAATTAAAAAGCCAGCTAATGCTGGCTTTTTTTATGCCAGAAACACAGCATTTAAATTTTCCCTCTGACCATCATCTAGCCTAAGCACACACGCCAACTTGCATAATTTCTGCTTATAAAGTGAAAATAACTCATATAAAATAGATTATTAGATTAAAAAACACTTTAAAATGAATTTTTAATTCAAAAATCAGTTTAATGGGTTGACATGTGAGCTCAAAAGCCTTAAAAATAACCACATACAAAAATTGTAATTTAAACAGCATTTTATTTTAAAGAGCAAAACATCATGAATACACAATTTCGCCTTTTAGTCTTACTCGTACTGGTCTTAGTGATAAGCCCAGCGGGGATGTATTAAAAGGTGAAAAATGCTTTTTAAAACCCTCGCACTACGCGGGGGTTTTTTTTTGCATGTAATCAACAGAGGAATGAGGATGAGTAAACAAGAATATAATGGCTCTGAATTAGTTGTTAAGTCATTAAAAGAGCTAAAGGTAAGGTATATATTTGGTTATCCCGGCGGCTCAGTATTAGATTTATACGACGCACTTTTTCAACAAGACGATATTGAGCACATTTTAGTACGCCATGAACAAGCGGCTACACACATGGCCGATGGCTACGCAAGAGCAACCGGTGAAGTAGGTGTTGTACTTGCTACATCAGGTCCCGGTGCAACAAACTGTGTAACAGGCATAGCAACTGCGTATATGGATTCAATTCCTATGGTGGTGTTATCAGGTCAAGTGCCCACAAGTCTTATTGGTGATGACGCGTTTCAAGAAACCGATATTGTTGGTTGCTCTCGCCCGATTGTAAAACATAGCTTTAATTGTAGAAGCGCGAGTGAAATTCCCAATATTCTTGCTAAAGCCTTTTATATTGCCAGCACTGGCCGCCCAGGGCCTGTGGTAGTAGAACTTCCTAAAGACATGCTTAACCCAGAGCTAACTTTTGCTTACAACTTTCCAGCGGCAACAGAACTCAGAACCTACAACCCTAATACCAAGGGTCACTCTAAACAAATTCGTAAGGCCGTTACTGCTATTTTAGAAGCAAAAAAACTGGTTATCTACTCTGGTGGCGGTATTGTGCTTTCAAACACCTCAGAGCAACTAACTCATTTAGTCGAGTCACTTAATGCCCCTATTACCAACACGTTAATGGGACTGGGCGGTATATCGGGCGTTCACCCTAACTTTATTGGTATGTTGGGTATGCACGGCACATTAGAAGCCAATAAAGCGATGGCCAATGCCGATGTTATTTTAGCACTTGGCGCACGATTCGATGATCGGGTTACTAATAATGTTCAAAAATTCTGTCCAAATGCCACTATTGTGCATGTAGATGTTGATCCAACCTCTATTTCTAAAACCATTAAATCACATATTCCTGTTGTTGGCTGTTTGGCAACGGTACTGGAGCAATTACAAACTGCCATAGATAACAGTTCAATTAAAATTGATCGCAGTGCACAAGAAGATTGGTGGCGACAAGTGATCAGCTGGCGTGAACAAAAATGCCTTAGTTACAACAGCGATGGTGACAAAATAAAGCCTCAGGCAGTTATCGAGGCAATATATGAAGCGACCAACGGAGATGCTTATGTCAGCTCTGATGTTGGCCAACACCAAATGTTTGCCGCGCAGTACTATCCATTTAAACACCCCCGTCAATGGATCAACTCAGGCGGCCTAGGCACTATGGGCTTTGGTTTACCTGCGGCTATGGGGGTCAAGCTGGCTTTTCCTGATAAAGAGTCTTTATGTGTGACTGGAGACGGCTCTATTCAAATGAACATTCAAGAGCTATCAACCTGTTTACAGTATAACTTAGCAGTAAAGGTGATCTCCTTAAATAACCGTTCATTAGGTATGGTAAGACAATGGCAAGACATGATTTATGGCGGTAGGCATTCTTCATCGTATATGGAATCTTTGCCTGATTTTGTAAAGCTTGTTGAAAGCTATGGCCATGTGGGGATCAGAGTAAACACCCTTGATGAGTTACAACCAGCGATAGACAAAGCCATGTCGATAACCGACAGATTGGTATTTTTAGATATTTTAGTAGACGAAAAAGAACATGTTTATCCAATGCAAATTAAGCACGGTGGTATAGACGAAATGTGGTTAAGAAAAGGAGTGAAGGCATAATGCGTCGTATATTATCTATATTATTAGAAAATGAACCCGGTGCGTTATCACGTATAGTGGGGCTTTTTTCTCAACGAGCATACAATATTGATAGCTTAACAGTGGGTACCACAGATGATGAATCACTTTCTCGCATTACGGTAACCACTAAGGGCGATGACAGAATTGTTGAACAAATAACAAAGCAAGTAAACAAACTGGTCGATGTGCTTAAAGTGATTGATTTAACTGACATGAGCCACATAGAGCGTGAACTACTATTAGTAAAAGTATTTGCCAAAGACGAAGCGACTCGTGCGGCAGTAACCCGTGTTGTTGATGTATTTCAAGGGGCTATTTTAGATATGGGTCGTCAAAGTTACAGCCTACAATTGGTAAGTAGCACCGATAAAATAGAGTCGTTCTTAGATACTTTATGCCACGAGACCGACATTATTGAAGTGGTACGCTCAGGCGCAGTCGGCATTGGCCGAGGGGATAAAGCGCTTAAAGCTAAATAACCAAAGCTAAGATTAAATAGCGTAAATTAAATAATCAAAAATTTACAACAAAAAAAAAGGGCTAAATAGCCCTTTTATTATATTTTATAAACCTAAAATTATAGGTTTACTTGGTCTTTAAGACCTTTACCTGGTTTAAAGCTTGGAATAGTCGCTGCTGAAATTTGGATTTCTGCACCCGTTTGTGGGTTACGACCCGTGCGTGCAGCACGTTCTTTAACTGAAAAAGTACCAAAACCAACTAATGCAACAGAGTTGCCTTCTTTTAATGAAGAAGTTACAGCGCCTGTGAATGCGTCAAGTGCACGTGTAGCGGCTGCTTTAGAGATTTCTGCGTCAGTAGAGATTTTTTCAACTAGTTGAGCTTTGTTCATTATTAGATTCCTATTCGTTATTATTTTGCCTTCGCAAATCCTATCTTTATGCATTTTCGAAGAGTTAGCAACAGCAAATTACGTTTTTTATCTAAAATACTAAAAAATTAGTAAAAATAGTAAAATTCACTGTAAAATACAGCGAGTTGAGTTAACAAAAGCTTAATTTAAGCACACTATTAGTGCAACTTTGCACCTTAATGACTCACTCTACCTTTTCTATTACTAAGGTTACTTCCCCAACCTCAACACCAAACTTAACAATAGACGTGCGGTTTATCAAGCGTGTATTTGTTACTAGGTACATCCAATCATCAAAATTAACTTCTAAAGTGCTGCCATCGTAAGGGATCTCTACATTATAATTCCAATGAAACACACTGCCATCACTTTCTCCTGTAGCTATCCCTAAAACATCAGAGGCTGTTCCCGTTAATGTGTTATCGTCGTTTAAGGTAATTTTCCAAATGCGTTTTTGTGTTTCTCCATCATCGTAAACAAAGTCTTCTTCAATAGTGCCCTTATTGCCATCCCATGTAGCGTTTAAGTCAACAACAAGCTTTCGGGTTAATTCACCTTTAAAGTCTTGTACAACGCCATAGGCTTTCAAATCACCACTAAAGAAAGTCTTAAAATCGAAGTTTGGTTCTGAACCCTTGTAATGTTCAACACTTGGAGCTGAACAACTGGCAATAAAAAAGCTTACGGCCAATACCATGGCAACTTTAACGCGTTTTAGATTAATCATATTAAATCCCTAATAGTTGATTTCTAATTGATGGTTCTGAGGTGTTTTCACTTAACCAAATAGCTAAAAAATCCTCAGCAAATGCGGCATCATCAATGCGACCTATTTGGTTATCGTTATGGAAAAAAGTACTGTGTCCTTGCTTATCAGTCAGCAAGGTTAATGATTCACCTTTTTTAATATTTGGCCATATCGAGAGTAATTTATCAGCATAGCGCTCTGAAAGTTGAGGTTTACCTAAGTGCTGCCACTGCTCATTAGTCGCTTTTACAATGTCTTTAGCGTCAAAATCGCGCAAATAAGTTAAGGTAAATTTAACAGGCTTTTGTTTTGCGGTGTAACTACCAGAAGGTGTATAAAGCGTTGCATCATAAACATCCCAAAACAGGTATTCCATGCGTGCTTCACCCACCTTGTTAAACTGAGTATCGGCATTAGCTACAGGGCTAAATAAAGCATAAACAATAAGTAAATTTAAAAGCGTTTTCATCGTTATCTCCAAACTGTATTGTGTTATTGCTTAACAAACTCGCCTATTTTACCGTTTAAAAATAAAATAAACGTAAATGTTGCAGCCCATAAAGCACCGTAAAGTGGCCAAAACTGCCACAGTGGCATCCCTAACTCTAATACCTCAAATCGTGAGCCGGCCCAATAACTGCCAGGGGCAAATAATAAACACACAGCAAATGCTTGCCATGGTTTAAGGTTTGTCAGAAACGACATAGAGGTATTGATACACAGCAACAATGCGACCCATAAAAACACCAACCAAAATGGCAGAGGATCGACTTTAAATTCGAATAACCCTAACTGAACCGCAATAAACTCACACAACAGTGCTAGTGGCAGGGCTTTTAAAACCAGTAAAGCATCTTGTTTTTTTTGTGCTGATAAGTAAAACATCAAAGCGATGACTACAGCAGAGTATACAATTGCAAGCTGTTCAAGTAGCAGGCACATAAACCACACTACTTGAAACAGCGCAAAATTAATAAGCGAGTGCAATCTCATCATTACTACTCGTAAAGCGGGGTTTGCGTGCCATTAAATGTACGGTACTGGTTGCTCGGGTTCTAAATGCGCCCTCGCAATAGGCAAGGTAAAAAAGCCATAAGCGATAGAAACGATCATCAAACTTATCGCTATCAAGCTTTGGCCAGCTGGCAATAAAACGCTCTCGCCAATCAGCAAGAGTGCGGGCATAGTGAGCACCAATGTCGTTTATGGTGTGAATATTCATGTCGGTGTTATTTTTAATTTGTTCACTCATTTCGTTAAGCGAAGGCAAACACCCACCGGGGAAAATATACTGTTGTATAAAGTCTGAATTTTTTAAATAGTGTTGATAACGCTGGTCACTAATCGTAATTGCTTGAATAAGCATAGCACCGTTGTCTTTCAATAACTCACCGCACTTAGTAAAAAAGCTGGGTAAGTATTCATGCCCAACGGCTTCGATCATCTCAATTGAGACTAACTTATCGTATTTGCCAGTCAATAAGCGATAATCTTGCTTGAGCAAGGTTATTTTACTTTCAAGTCCAAGCTGGTTAACTTTGTTAGCAACATAATCGTGCTGTTCGTCAGAGATGGTTGTAGTTGTGACATGGCAGTCATAATGAGTAGCGGCATAAATAGCAAACGCGCCCCACCCGGTACCAATTTCAATAACAGTGTCACCTTGTTGTAGCTCAACTTGTTCGCATATACGTTGTAGCTTGTACTGCTGTGCTTGTTCTAAGGTAGCATCTTTACTTGGGTATACTGCACTCGAATAAAGCATTTCTTTACTTAAAAAAGACTCGTATAAATCATTTCCTAAGTCATAGTGAGCGACGATATTCTTTTTTGAACCCGCATGTGAGTTCTTGTTTTTTATGTGGTTTATGCGGTGAGCGATGTTGCTAAAAAACGCGAACTTTTTTTCAAATGCATCTAGTTGATCTTGGTTAATCGCAAAAATTTCGATTAACCGAGTTAAATTATCACATTGCCATTGCCCTAAAATGTAAGACTCACCCGCACCCACGCTACCAGAAAGAGCGAACGCTTTATACATGGCATTGTCGTTAACGGTGACAGTAACTTTCAGCTCTGAAGACGCATCCCCAAATACAGACTGTTGGTTATTCTCAACCAACACTATCTGCCCCGTTTCAATTGACGAGAACGCTTTAAACACTAACTTTTTATATAAATTAGTAAACCAACTGGTGCGTTCCTGAACGCGTAAGCTCGATACCTTTTCCATATACTTACCTATATTATTGTTATTACTTATAAAACAACATAAATTAAATTTAAAGTTTGCCTGAATGACCTAAAAATGGGACTTTTTTAACAAACAATTTAAATGCCTGATAGTAAATACCTCTGAAAATAGACCATGTCATCGCAGGAAAACGCTTCAACAACTTGCTAATTTGTTTATTGCACAAGGGTTGACGCTGTAACCTTAACGATGCATCAAAAAGTAGTTCTTCATCGCGCTTATTTTCTATACGTATCAGTATATTGTCTTTCTTTTGACGAACAGTCCAATGATAGTTCATATCCAAATTCATAAAGGGTGATACGGAAAATACTTTCTTAAAGTTCACTTTTTTTTGTAGTGGAACCAAGTAGTAATGTCGCTCATTCCATGGGGTATTACTCACCTCGGCCACCATATAGCTAAACTCATTGTCTTGTTGGCCAAAAAAGTAAAAGTTAACTGGACTAAAATAAATCCCAAAACAGCGTAATTGCCCTAGCAGATATACATGACTAAATTTCTCATCTATCCCTAACTGGGCTAGCTGCGCATGAGCACGCTCTATGATGGGCTGATGATGACTATCGGGTAACCCTTTTAAATAATCAGATTGCTCAAACTTCAATGCTTTAAATCCTGAAGTTCCAAGCTGCTTATGGACGCCATTAAGTTCATGAGTATTATTTAAATCAACCCACATCATATAAAGTGGGTAATTAAACGCATGGTGTTTTACAGCAAAACGGCGATGCTTTACATCGCCAAAATACACTGCATTAGTCAAACTCTACTCCAAGTTGTTTTGCAACATCGACGGCACTGCGCACACCATCCTCATGAAAGCCGTTATACCAATAAGCCCCACAGAAATAAGTATTGTTTTGCCCGTCAACCGTATTTTTCAGCTGTTGAGCAGCAATAGATTGTTGATTAAACACAGGATGGTGATAAGTAAACTCACGTAAAATCTTACTTTGATTGATCCCTTCTAAGTGATTTAAAGTGACACAAAATTGGGTATCAGACTCTATTCCTTGAAGTATATTCATTTGATAAGTAACAACAGCGGCTTTGTCGGTATTATTATTTAGTAAGTAATTCCAGCTCGCCCACGCTGCTTTCCTATCTGGTAATAATGAAACATCGGTATGCAATACCACCGAGTTCTCAGTGTATGGAATAGCACCCAACACCTTATTTTCTTGCTCGCAGGCATCACCAAGTAACGCTAACGCTTGATCTGAATGACACGCAAAAATAACCTTATCAAACAGGGCTTGCTGGCCATCAGCAAATGTAATGGTGGCTCCCTGCTCGTCTCTGGTTACCGATTTAATGTCAGTGTTTAACTGTATTTTATCCGCAAAACCAGCTATCAACGGTTTAATGTATTCACGAGAGCCTCCCGGAATAACATACCATTGCGGCCTATTGGTAATGTCTAATAAACCATGGTTAAAAAAGAATTTTACAAAAAATTCTACGCCCACGTTTTCCATTTCTTTAATGCTTGTCGACCAAATAGCTGCACCCATTGGCAAAATATAGTGGTATTTAAAAAAGTCATTAAAGCGATGTTGTTGTAGCAACTCACCAAGTGATTGCTCAGTGTATTGGCCTTTTTCATATAAAGCCTTGCACAGTTTGTTAAAGCGCACAATATCGTACAAAAGACGCCAAAACTTAGGTCTCACTATGTTTCTGCGCTGAGCAAACAAACTAGTAAATGTATGCCCGTTATACTCAAAGCCAGTTGCTTCATTATGAACACTAAAGCTCATTTGGGTCGGTTTACGTTTTACACCAATACGTTCAAGCAGCTTTTCAAAGTAAGGGTATGTTCTATCGTTAAATACGATAAAACCGGTATCAACTGCGTAGTTAATACCGCTGTGATTTACATCAACCGTGGCAGTATGGCCACCAATATAATCATTCTTTTCAAATAGTGTGACATCATAATGCTTATGCAATAGGTGTCCGCAAGTTAAACCTGATACACCAGTCCCAATTATTGCTATTTTTTTCAACGGGTTAATCCTTTTGCAATTTTAAGCCAAAGCGAAAGTGGTAATATTCGCAGTGCTTTTAATATAAGTGTGAAACGATACGGAAAATGGACTTCTTTACGACGTTTTTTTACGCCTTTGATTATATAGTCAGCCGCTTTTTCAGCACTAACAGCCATAGGCATAGGAAAATCATTTTTGTCTGTAAGCGGTGTTTTTACAAAACCAGGATGGACTAGTGTTACATCAACGTCGTTTAAATCAACCGCAAGGGTTTTAGCTAAATAGCTTACGCCCGCCTTAGATGCACCATACGCTTCTGAACGCGGTAAAGGTAAATAAGTAACACTCGAACTGACCATCACTAATTGGCCGCCTGATGTTATTTTGGGTAAAAGAGCTTCTAAGCAATACCCCATAGAAAGTAAGTTAACATTAATAACACGCTCAAAGAGGGCGCTATCAAAATTGCGTGCATCATCAACATACTCGCAATTACCGGCGTTAAGAATAACGCGGTCAAATTGCGGATAGCCGAGAGTGGCAGCTTTAATATCTTGCAAGTTGGTAGCATCAAACTGGCAGGTTTCTATGTTGTTATGCTTGGCAAGTTCTGCGAGCTTTTGCGTATTTCGTCCACACGCAATGACTGTGTCACCTTGCTCTGCATACTTTATCGCGAGTTGTTCACCTATGCCTGATGTTGCACCTGTAATAAGCGTAATCATAATTAACCAGCCCTTTTATCAATAAAATTAATAATGTTGCCCAGTAATGGAATATGCTTATACAAAAGCTCTCCAGCATTAAAGTAATCGCGGTGTTTAATAATTTTCACACCTTCAAATACTAGTTTACTGTGCCCTTGCACTGAAATTGTATTGCCTGCATTAAGTTTTGGGTGAGAATAATGCATTGTCCAGTATACAAATGCATTATTATCACTGGTAAATGAATCAGTTATGTCAAATCGACAATACTTAACATTACTATATAAACCACGAAAATAACGTCTTAGATCTTCAAGACCATTAATTTCGTGCAGCGGATCTATAAAGTGAATGTTTTGAGCGTAAATTTCAGTTAATAACTCTAGGTTATCCTTATCAAGCTTTTGATATATTTCTACAAATTTATCGACTGGTAATTGGTTATCCATATCACACCTTAAATGCAGCTAAAGCCCTCGCTCGTGCCGCTTTATGATCAACTATTGCTGGCCAGTAACAGTGTTCACTTTGTCCCGTTGCTGCTAAGTAAGTATGTGGGAAATGAATGTGTTTATCTGGCACTTTTTGTAATTCAGGCAGATATTTACGAATAAAATCACCATTTGGATCAAAGCGTTCACTTTGGGTAATGGGGTTGAATACTCTAAAGTAAGGTTGTGCGTCACAGCCGGTACTTGCAGCCCATTGCCAACCACCATTGTTTGAGGCTAAATCGCCATCAATAAGATGCTGCATAAAAAACTGCTCGCCTTTACGCCAATCAATCAGTAGGTGCTTAGTTAAAAAACTCGCAACCACCATTCTTAAACGATTATGCATCCAGCCTGTTTGCAATAGCTGTTGCATGGCGGCATCAACAAGTGGATAGCCTGTACGGCCTTCGCACCATTGCTTAAACTCAGCGTCACTGTCACGCCAACTCACACTATCGTACTTTTCGTTAAAATTGGCACCGCGTGAAAGTTTTGGAAATTCAGCAATTAGGTGTTTGTAAAATTCACGCCAGATCAGTTCGTTAACCCAGGTAAACGTTTTACTTTTTGAGGTGGTCAGTATATCGGGGTAATGTTGTTGTATATTAACCATTAATTGTTTACTACTAACAACCCCTAGAGCTAAATAGGGGCTTAAGCCCGATGTTCCTTTTACACTGGGTATGTCTCGTACGTCATCATAGCTTGCTAATTTATCATGAATAAAGTTATCGACTACTGTTGATAGAGTATCATCATCAACGGGCCATTTTTTTGAACTTTCATCGCCACTGAGTAACTCACACGGTTCAATTTCTATCGGTTCTTCAGATAACGGCCACTGCACTAAACTAAAGAGTGTATCTTGATACTGCTTTAACCATGCGCGTTTAAACGGTGTAAATACTTTATACATTTCATTATTTTGAGTGCGTACACTACCTACGGGAGCAATGATATCACCCTCGTATAAAGTAAATGTTATTTGCTGTTGGTCGCACAGTGCCTGAACCGCTTTGTCCCTATTAAATTCATTTAGCTCATACTCAGTATTGGCTATTATGTGTTTAATATCGTGTTGCTGACAAAAATCGAGAAGTTTAGTTTGGCAATCGGCAAAAAAAGGGGCGTCTATTACATGCAAATTTACGCCATATTTGGCAAGTTCTTCGCGAATGTAACTCACTCTGCGTTTTAGTAAGTCAATTTGAATGGCAGCAGTATTATGCTGTGCCCATTGTTTTTCGCACACAAAAAAAATGGCGTGTTTAGCACCATTATTTAGCGCTTCGATCAGCGCCTCGTTAGAAAAAAGGCGCAAATCGCGCCTAAACCAAAATAGTGTATTCATTACAAACCGTAACGTAGCTTAAGTTCATTAGGATAAGGGTTAAAGTAAATTTGCTTACTTAAATACTCATTTGGATGAACCTTTAAATGGTGTTTAAGCAATGTTAGTGGTACATAAAGCGGCACCAACCCTTGGCGATACTCATCAATTGCATCTCGCATTTCTTCTTTTTCGATTTTTGATAAATCTTTTTTGAAGTAACCTTGCAAATGCATCAACGTGTTAGAATTATTTTTTCTTGAAGCAGGACGCTTAAGCGCATTCATTAAACCTAAAATGTACTCGTCGGCTAGAGCATTAACATCGTCACCTACAAACGTTCCAAGTAGATTGCCTAAATCACGATACGCTTCATAATTATGAGCCATTAACAAGTATTTGTATTGAGCATGGAACTGGGTCAAACGATGTACAGTAACCGGCTCTTTCACTAACTGTTGCCAGTTGTGTAATGTATAAACACGCATTACAAAGTTCTCGCGCAAATGAACGTCATTTAAACGTCCATTTTCTTCGCAAGGTAGTAAGGGATTATGTTTCATAATTTGTTCAGCAAAGAAACCAACGCCTTCAGAGGTGTTACCGGTTCCTGCTTCATTGTATATTTTTACCCGCTCCATGCCACAGCTTGGGCTCTTAGCACAAAAAACGAATCCGCTTAGATGCCCTGCTTGTTCTGTAGCTATTTTTTTACCGTATTCTGTGAGCTGTGGGCCAACATCTCCCGTGCCATCCGGACGACACACTTTGATAGTATCGCCTGTTTTTACTTGACGAATGGTTGGACGAGGTATTGGTAATCCTACCGCAACCTCTGGGCAATACATTTTATATTCAACATGCTTGGCCAGCTCTTCCATACAAAAATTTGATTTTTTATGGCCACTGTCAAATCTTACCTTTTCGCCTGCCAAGCAGGCGCTAATACCTATTTTTATTGTATCTGTTTGCATAGATTCTCTTAATAAATCAAGCCACCAATTGGGTTAAGTAACTTGCTAAGTCCTTTATTGAAATGTAGAGCACTACTAACAACAGTAAAGCACAAACATCCCTCTTTTGTTAGTGGGGTGTGTTGATGACGGCCATCTTGCCAAATAAAGTCACCAGGAACATAACTGCCCTCTTCGTCTGTAAATTCACCATCAAGCAGTAAAGTAACCTCAAAACCGGTATGTGTGTGCTCCGGAATTTCTCCACCAGCATCTATGTGTAACAAGCTTGAACGTAAATGGCCATCATCAAGGGCTATTCGAGAACGCGCAAGCTTACCTACTTGGGTAAATTTACCATGCGAGATCCGTGTTAAAGCTCTTGGCAAGCTGTAATTATGCTCATTAACATTAATACTAACTGGTTCAACAGAATATACTTCATCAATCGAGTCATCGGCCGTGATCATATCAAGTAAACTTGATTCAATTACATCATCGGCTTGATCGGCTTGCTCATCAGTTGTCACATCCATATTGTCACTAAAAACTGCTCGCGCATTAGCCGCTTCAAGTTTTTCAACTTTAGCTTGGCACACTGGGCACATATCAACATGTATTGATACGGCAAGGCTAAGCGATGCTGGAAGTGTTGCTGCACAGTATTGTGTCAGTAGTGTTTCACTCGGGTGATGTTTAATCATGCTGATCTCCCATTTCATTACGTAATTTCTGCAAGGCTAAACGTAATCGTGATTTTACCGTGCCTACTGGAATATTTAATTGTTGAGCTAACTGCTCTTGCGACATATCTTGAAAATAAACGCCGCGCACAACTTCTCTTTGCGCTTGAGGCAATTTATCTAAATAACGTTTAATTTGTTGGTCTTCAAGGTGGTCGCTGTATTCGTGATGTGTATCTTCAGATTCGTTCAATAACGGCCAAATGTCTTCGCTAATATTTTCTTCTTTGTTACTTTTCATTTTACGAAGCATGTCAAAAGAGGCGTTACGCATTACGGTATAGACCCAAGTAGTAGCTGCACCCTTTTCACTATTGTATAAGTGAGCTTTACGCCATACGGAAGTGAGGGTTTCTTGAACTAATTCCATTGCTTGGGCTTCTACACCAAACTGCTTTATGCCGAAGCGCTTAATCTTAGGTGCAAAATATTCAAACAAGTACGCGAAAGATTTTTTATCGCGAGATTGAGCAACATTAACTAATGCTTCCCTGAGTTCCGTACTTGGTGTTTCTGGCATGGCAGTGTACTTACCTGTGTTAGGTTCACAACTTAGTGATTGTTGTTGACTTACCATAGTAAAATGTCCCGTTATTGCTTTAGTGAATACCATTACGAGCAATGGTTACAAGCGGATCATAATTATTTTAGGCAAATTCGTTATTAATCACAGTATGGAGGAAACTAAGCAAGTTATCAAAGTTAGTCTCAAATGCAAGTTGTTGTTTTTTCTCAATAGAAATGGGAAGTAATTCAAGCCAACGCGCCACAATCCACGCCAGCTGATTAAATTTGGTGGTTTTATAAAGCGATTGCAAATCAGGGTTATTCGCAAAAACGTCTTCTAGTGCTACTTGTAAAAGTTGGTGTTGACCAATTTCGTGGTTATCTTTGTTGTACCAATAAGGTGTGTTGCAAGCGGACACATCACCATGGCGAAGTTCCTGCTCATCTTGATACACGTTATCTATTTGCACACTCTTAGATGCAAATACATCAATTAATAGCATACCGCTTTCGTCTTGATCAAAGTCAATAACATCCATTAAACAGCCTTGGGCGCTTATGTTTAACGGGGTGTCATGCTCAAAGGTACATAAAACAAAACCGCTATTGGTTTTTAATGCGTTTTTTACCATCGTTAAATAACGAGGCTCAAATATACGTAATCGCGTATAGCCTTCAGGTAATATAAATATAGGTAATGGGAAAATCGCACGTTTCATAAAGTCTACTTCTTTCAAACACTCTGCCTTTATTTACGTGCGCTTTATTCAAGTCGATCAGCTTTAGTTACATCAATTGCTTTACAGTGCAAATGCATCCGCTAATTAAACCTCGTTCCCACATTTTTTATCATGTAAACCAAGTAATAAACACTCAGTATACTTGCCACAGGTGCCAACATTAAGGCTAATAATTCGAACTCACTGTTCATTACTTTTATTCCCTTTTTATTGCTTTGGTTGTGCTTTTACTACACGTTGTTTTTCGTCCATGTTGCTATTATCAACCACAGGATTACTTTCAAGTAAGCTGTCAAGAATAACCTGTGCATCAAAAGAAACGGCTTCTTTTACAGACTTTTCAAGTTCGTTGCTTGCCTGTGACACATAAGTAGACACTGTTTTAGTAAGCATATCTGTAATATTTAAATCGACTTCTGTAGCGTTAACGTTAGTTGAACCTAATACAAGTAAGCTTGCGATTGTGATGTTGATTGAAGTATTCATAATAGTATTCCTTGTTTGTTTATTGGTTAGTACGCTTAGTTACTATCAAGGGCTATGCCACAATAGAAAAACTTTATAAACCATTGTTTTAAAATGAAATAAATAAATTCAAAAGAAATCCACAAAATCTAGATTAGTAATTTTGACCAATGAATTTAAAAATAAAACCAAATAATAGTGTGTTTGTTAATGTTCAGTAAATTAATGACTTTATTTCGTATTTGAAAATTTCAGCGTACACATGTACACTAAAATTTATTCGCAAAGTGGTAGGATCTGTTATGTCTTTTGAAGCTCCCTATTCTAAAAAAGAAGAGCTGTTAAATGTTATTAGTCATGCCTTAGGCATTGTATTTGCTGCTTTTGTTTTTTGGGATTTAGTTAAACAAACTAATAGTGTGAAAAGCTATGCCAGTACTCTGGTATACGGCAGCAGCTTGTTTATTTTATTTTTATCTTCAACGCTTTATCACGCCAGTGTGCGCCCAAGATTGAGAGCGTTTTACAAAAAATGTGATCATTGCGCCATCTATTTACTGATTGCAGGCACCTACACGCCCTTTTTGTTGCTGTCGTTATCTGGGCTCTGGTCTTGGGCTACCTTAGCCTTTATTTGGACAGTAGCGTTTGCAGGCATCGCTTATAAGCTATTGGTTAAAAATGGCAATAAAAAAGTTTCACTGGCTACTTATTTATTAATGGGATGGTTTGCATTAGCCATTGTGTATCCGCTTTATTTAAACGTGCCTATCAATGCACTTTATTGGCTATTAGCTGGCGGCTTATTTTATAGTGTAGGTACTATTTTTTACAGTGCAAAAAGCACTCAATATAGCCATGCTATTTGGCACCTCTTTGTTATTGGTGGATGTGTTAGCCATTATATTTCGATCAGTAATTATGTTTATTAGGCTGGTTAAGCCATTTAGATTAGTCTGGTTTGAGCGAGGAACTGCCATTGAGATTGACTAAATATTGTCGTTAATAGATTAGTTAAACTGTTCTTGCGAATATATTCATGAAAATGAGCGCTGTGCGCATATTGATGCATTTAACTTTACCTAAATCATTTAGAAAACTTAGTGATAGTAATGCCTTAGATAATTTGTTAAAACTATATAAAGTAAATAAATGAGCGTTAAGTCGGCAGAAATATGCGCGATGAGCGCACTATAAAATTGTTATGCATTTCCGTAAGCTGGAGAAATCAGTGAACCCAATCTACGACACGAGTAATACTTTCGCGAAGATTATTGCTGGAGAGGCCCCCTGTGTAAAGGTCTATGAGGATGATTTAACGCTCGCATTCATGGATATAATGCCGCAGAAGGATGGTCACGTATTAGTAGTACCCAAGGAACAAGCGGTCACAATTTACGATCTGTCTGCAAAAGCTGCTCAAGCATGCATGCTAACCGTTCAGAAAATAGGTAAAGCTCTCGAGCGCGCTATGGGGGTGACTGGGTCAACCATATTCCAGCACAATGGCTCTTCTGCCGGTCAAACTGTGGGGCATTTTCATTTTCATGTTTTTCCAGGACCTTTGTTGGTGATAAAAGACCATGGCGTGCAGTTTGAAGAGGTTGGGAAGCTTAAAGAGATAGCTGCGTTAATCATTGCACAATTAGAAAGTCCACATGCATAACAAGTGCAGGCACGGCGACGCCCACTACATTGCGCCTCCGGCTCCATTTCGTGGGCGCGCGTGCTGCAAGCGTTATGCTACTAAAGGAGTATCTAGCATTGGGTGATCTAATAACAAAAATCAAAAGTGTCCCTAACGAAATTTGGTGGAGAACTCTTTCATATATTCTTTCCGCTTTTTTTCTTGTGCCAAATATTACGATGATCATGTTTCTAATTTACATGGGGGAATATGACTTTTTCTCTTACGACTTCTTTACGGAAGGTGTATTTGGGATGAAATTGTTTTTCGTAACAACTGCTTTTTTCTTATTTATTAGCTCTTTAGCAATATTTAGCCCTGTGTTATTGATTGTTGGAAAAATCAAGAAAAAGCAAATTGATAAACAACTAATTGCCCTAAGTATTTTATTTACTTTAATAACTTGGTCTCTCCTTATTTTGGAGCTCATTTCTGGTGCTGATACTGCTCGGATTTTGTTTGTATTAGGGATGTGTACGGTTATTATTGCTCATATTTCAGTGCTAATTTACTTTAAGGCTAAAGCACAATTTATTAGTTTAGGGGCTATTACTTTTTGTATAGTTTTTATGTCTTTTAATTGGCCTGCTCAATCCTCTAAAGTAATTTCAATTGGCTTACAGGCGTTTGGTGTTGGTGGTGATTTACCAATAACAATAACTAATGCTCAATCTGGGGTTATAACTAAAGGAAAGCTAAAATTAATATCCCCTAAATTTATATACTTTACCCCTTCAACTGAAAAAGGCGTTGCTACTTATTCTTTATCAAATGTAGGTTATTATGTTGTGGATAAAAAGTAGCATAACAAGTTACTCAAACGGACGCTGCTTAGTAAGGCGTTATATTTTTTTGAGGTCAGTATGTCTAAAATTTCTTTAGTCGTTGGTAATGGATTTTCTATTAGCTTTGGCTATTTTTCTGGATTAGTTGACGAGCTTAATTCTCAGGAGCCGATTACGTGGGATGTTACTTGCCCTTCAACAGGTGAAGCGTTCTTAACTAGTCTGCATAGATTAGAAACTCTGTATAAATTAAATTCAGAGAAACCCCACTTTGATGTATTTAAATTAGCCTTAGACGAGAGCTACTGCAACAGCATTGGTTTGGACAGCTTCAAAACAGCCCTTGAATCGAGGCATTTTTTAACAATAGCTTTTTCAATGTATAGCCAACGACAGCGCGAGTTATTTTCAACTGATTGGGCTTGGTTTAGATGGTTGAAATTACACCGAGATGAAATTACAGCGGCATTCTCGTTGAATTATGATTTATTGCTTGAAACAGCTTTAGACCGCTTAAATCGAGAGTACTACTCTCTTCAAGTTAACCATCATGGTTATGGTATTCCGTTGGTTAAACCACACGGGTCTGTGGATTTTGAAATTACGCCTAATAGCATTTGTTATACTCCTAACTATCCTTTGAACAACTTTGTTGATCTGAACGATACTGGAATCATCAAACTGGAGGAGCATGAGCTTATGTCTCCTAGGAGGCAAGCTCTATGTATCGTGCCAAATGAAGCTAATAAATATGCTTCATATCAATGGGTCGCCCCTGCTAACCAGTTGTTTGAAGGCAAGCTAAAAGACAGTGAGTATTGTTTATTCATTGGTATATCTTACTTCGAATGCGATAGAGCTGAGTTAGATAAAATAATCGATTCTCTTCCAAAAGATTGCGTTATTATTGTTGCGAATCCATTTCCGCCTAAAGCATTTATCGACAAAATTAGTGATAGGCCATATATCGTTTGGGATAACCCAGAGGGACCAGTGGATGAGAATGGTGCAATATTAAGTTTAAAATGCTTGGCTACAGGGAAAGCATTGAGAAAGTGTTTTTGTCGAAGTGGCGTTCCTTATCAGTACTGTGGTTGCCATTAAAAATATAACAAAGCGTTTAAGCCAGATTCCCCAACGCATGGCATTTTTTATTCCATCGTTGGGTTTTGTGTTTACGATGGTATGGCTCGGTTTCGTGGTGGCGTTGCTCACTACCTAACGCGGCGTTAGCTACCTAAAGGAGTATTGTTTTGAATTTAAGAATTGCATTAGCAATCTCGGTATTATTTTTAATTGGCTGTACATCTACTGTAAAAAAAGATGTCAGTAAACTTAATGAAACTAACGTCTGCTGCACTAGCGCTAGTGACTTTAAATACACTTCATTAAGTCCAAATAAAGAAACCACTATTAAACTAACATCCAAGTCACTTTCGTTTAACTTTGATAGTGGGAAAAGCTACTTTAAGCCTTTTGTTCTTAAAAACACTCAGTCAAAATTTACTCTTATAATCAAAAGCTATTTTAACAATACTTTCTCAATAGTTGGCGGAGATCACACAAACAGCTTTTTAAAACCACAAGTTCTGGTTTACGACAGTCAGTTTAAGTTGCTCTGTAATTTGAATAGTGCGGCTAAATATATCGAGCCAACATGGACTACTGATGGACACTTTCTTTTTAATTACTCGTATTCCAATGAGCGAGCAAAATATTTGGTAATTACTGCAAATACAGAAAACCTGACCTATTCAAATGCGCGGTTAAAAGAGTCAGGCAATTACGGTATAAGCTATCACACAACAAAAATTGATCATTCTCCAAAGGGAAAGCTTAAAGTAATACTATCAAACGGTAGCTAGCAAACACTTCAACCAAGGGACGAAAAACAGCAAGCTTGCGCTCCTTCGTCGCTAATTTTAGCCTGCTACTTTGCGCCGGTTAAGCGAGGCGTTAACGTCCGCAATTGGCACTCAGTCAATATAGGTGGTTTAACTTACAGTATAAATCAGTTATTTATATCGCTAACGTGTAAATTGGGTTGTTTCTGGTAAATTCATTATTTTTGTCGGGTGGCGTGTCTCCGCCACTTGTCCAACCTACACGGGCACTTATCTGACGAGAGTGGTGATATCACTCCCATCTACACTCGCGCATATTCACTTTATTATTCTTAAAATTAACACCTTCTAATAACAGTTTTTGTCGTTGTTCTTGGTATTTATCACTTCCTTCGGGAAACGATATTTTACCTTGGCTATTAACCACTCGATGCCAAGGGATCGCCGAATCTTTTGGCATCTCTTTTAATAAACGACCTACCAACCTAGCATTATTAGGATAACCCGCAAGTGCTGCTACTTGGCCATAACTGGCAACACTGCCTTTGGGTATATTGGCTATGATAGTGTAAATAACCGTTTCTTTATTAACGTCCATTCTTGCTTAAATACTCCTGACTGAGTAATTTAAATTGCTGCCAGATTTTACGCGCTACAGGCCCATGATGCATAGCATGCTGACGAAAGGCTCTAATTTGCGCACTGAACTGGTGCTCTCTGTCGGTTACAATGATTTGCTGTAATGAGCCAGCGGCTATTTCTTTTTTACAATGCCCTAAACTCATCATTGCCCAACCAGCCCCTGAAAGTAGAAAAGACTTCAAGGTAGATATATCATCAATTTTCATCACCGCAGCCCCTTTTGAATAGGAAAGTCTATCGCTGTCTATGCTCAAGCCACTTTCAAACATAGCCAAACACGGGTAAAGCTGTAATTCATCATAGCTAAGCTGCTTAGGTAAAACCCCTTTAGCTCCTACAATGCCAATATCTAGTTTACCAATGGGTAAGCTTTCTAAATCGCCAGTTGCATGAAATAAATCAAACCACGGGCCTATTCCAAGCTCGACTTGACCGGTATTAACTTGTTCTAAAGAGACAAACCGCTTACCACTGGTTAAACGAAATTCGGTACTCGAAAAATGCTTAAAAGTATTACTTATGATCTCGTTATAACTTTGCATATGGCAAATCTGCTCGTAGCAGACTCTATATTGCGCTTCATTGCCTAATGCCAGCTCTGTTGCGAGCTGAGTAAGTTGCTCATTAGCGGCTAATAGCTGTTTAGCCTCGCGATGAAAAATACGTCCCTTTTCGGTAAGTTGTAAGCGATAATGAGAACGGTCCAGTAGGTCAAAGCCTAACTTAGCTTCTAAGTTTTTAATCGCCAATGTGAGCGCTGGTTGCGTTTTATGTAGCTTTAATGCCGCTCCACTTAAACTCGCGCTTTGCACAATAGCATCTAATATTTGTAATTGGTTAAGTTTCATCGGCCACTCAGCACATCATAAGTAAAACTTATTGAGTTTCTAAAATTTAATGAATTTTATTTTATATGTTTGCAGCGTATGCTGCACACACTTATTTAGCCTTTTTTTATCATGGAGATATCATGCCACTGTTTCGCTTATGTTTACTATCTGCGACTTTACTAAGTTTAATAGGCTGCTCAGAGCCCGAGAATATAGCTAAAGAAGAGCCTATTCGTCCGGTTAAATTATTTAGCATTGGTCATGATTCACAAACTAACATTCGCAGTTTCCCCGCTGAAGTGGTTGCAAACCAAGGCTCATATCTTGCTTTTAGGGTCAACGGTGAGTTGGTTGAATTTCCTGTATTAGCTGGTGAACAAGTTGAAAAAGGACAACTATTGGCTAAGTTAGATCCTGAGGATTTTCAATTACAATATAACGAACGTAAAGCACGATACGAACTGGCAAAATCACAGCTAAAACGCATTAAACAATTATTCGACAAAAACATCACGAGTCAATCAGAGCTTGATCAAGCGGTTGCTAATGAGCAAGTTGCCGAGTCAGCCTTTAAAATTGCAGAAACCAATTTAGAATACAGTGAGCTTCGTGCTCCTTTTGCTGGCATAGTAGCTAAAGTGTTTGTAAAAAACTTTGAGAGTATTCAAGCAAAACAAAATGTTCTGCGCCTAGAAACTCGCGATTTTATGGATGTAGAAATACAGGTTCCTGAAAAAATCGTGGCGCGCATTCAAAAAGATACCCAATACCAACCTATGGTTGAATTTGATGGCTATCACGACAAGCAATACAAACTCACACTAAAAGAATGGGATACTCAAGCCGATCCGGCAACGCTTACCTATAAAGTGGTGTTTTCATTACCGGTGCCAAAAGATTTTAATTTGCTTGCGGGTATGTCTGGGCAAGTGATGATAGATTTAAGTAAAGTAACTCGCTCACAAACTCCCTACACTATTTTACCGATTGAGTCGGTATTTTCAGATCCGAATAAAAGCCTAAGCGATAATGCTTATGTGTGGGTTTTTAATCAGCAAACTGGCACTGTACATAAGCAAGCAGTGCAAGTAGGTCAATTACATCACGACACTATTGAAGTACTTAGCGGCGTAAAAGAAGGCCAACAAATTGTGTCTGCCGGTGTTCACTCTTTACAAGAAGGCATGTCTGTTCGCCCTTGGAATAAAGAGCGAGGCTTATAATTATGGGCTTTGCGCAACTATCTATTGAAAAGAAAGTCATTAGCTGGATGTTTACGTTGTTGCTATTAATAGGCGGCAGCGTGTCTTACTTTGATTTAGGCCAGCTAGAAGACCCTGAGTTTACTTTGAAAAAAGCCATGGTAATCACTTTGTATCCGGGCGCATCTCCACAGCAGGTAGAAGAAGAAGTAACATTTCCAATTGAAAACGCCATCCAACAGCTCCCCTATGTTGATTATGTCACCTCTATTTCATCTAATGGTAAATCACAAATTACCGTAGAAATGAAAAGTAACTATCGTAAACAAGAGCTAAGGCAAATATGGGATGAAATGCGTCGAAAAATTAACGACCTAAGTCCGTCGCTGCCAAGTGGTGTTTACCCGAGTAATGTAATTGATGATTTTGCCGATGTTTACGGCGTTATGTTTGCCGTTACTGGCGATGGCTACTCTTATGATGAATTAAAAGACTATGTTGACTATTTAAAGCGTGAACTTGTTTTAGTCAAAGGTGTGAGCAAAGTCACAATTGCTGGGCAACAACAACCACAAGTAATGGTTGAGGTATCGACCCGCAAGCTTGCACAGCTAGGTATTGCACCTAGTCATATTTATGACTTGCTGCAATCACAAAACACGGTGTCTAACGCTGGACGTATTCGTGTCGGTGATGAGTCTATTCGCTTACATCCAACCGGTGAATTTAAAGATGTAACGGAGCTGGAAACCTTATTAATCTCAAAGCCTGGTGCGAGTGAACTAATTTATTTGGGCGATGTTGCACAAGTGTACCGTGAATATGCTGAAGTACCGACCAATGTCATTCATTACAATCAACAACAGGCGCTGCTTATTGGTGTTTCGTTTATGTCTGGGGTTAATGTTGTTGATGTAGGTAAGCACATAGATGAACATTTAGCATCTCTTGAATATCAACGCCCACATGGTATTGATATTAGCTCGGTGTATAACCAACCAAAAGAAGTAGAGCAGTCTGTAGATGGTTTTATTGTTAGCCTAATAGAAGCCATTGCAATAGTTATTGTTGTGCTACTTATTTTTATGGGCTTGAAAAGCGGTGTTCTTATTGGCGGTATTTTATTACTGACGGTATTAGGCACCTTTATATTTATGAAGCTGTTTGCAATTGATCTACAGCGTATATCATTAGGCGCGCTAATTATTGCGCTAGGTATGCTGGTTGATAATGCCATTGTTGTTACCGAAGGGATTCTCATCAACCTTAAGCGCGGTCAAACAAAGCTTAAAGCCGCAGTTAATATTGTAGATCAAACGAAATGGCCACTACTTGGCGCAACGGTCATTGCTATAACTGCTTTTGCGCCTATTGGTTTAAGCTCAGATGCCAGTGGTGAATTTGCTGGCAGCTTATTTTGGGTGCTGTTTATTTCATTGCTATTAAGCTGGATCACCGCAATTACCCTCACCCCGTTTTTTGCCCATTTAATGTTTAAAGAAACCGAATTTAAACACGAACATAATCAAGAACATGAAGACCCTTATCAAGGCATCATATTCAATGGTTATAAAGCGATATTAAATTTAGCTATGCGCTTTAGAAAAACAACCTTAGTCCTTATGGTTGCCCTTTTATGCAGCGCTGTAGTGGGATTTGGCTCGGTAAAACAATCGTTTTTTCCAGCCTCAAATACACCGATGTTTTATGTGGATTACTGGCAAGATCAAGGTGCTGATATTCGTGCCACCCTTGAGGGCATAAAACAGCTCGAAGCTTATTTACAAAAGGATGAACTGGTCACAGAAATCACCAGTACGGTTGGCCAAGGTGCGCCGCGTTTTATGCTAACTTACGCGCCAGAAAAATCATACCCTGCTTATGGGCAGTTAATTATTCGTGTCACCAACCGTGATGCGGTCGCTAAAGTAATGCAAAAGGTGCGTGATTACGCACAGCAACATCCGCTGTCAGCAAAGCTAAAAGTAAAACCAATGGAAATTGGCCCGTCAACCGATGCTAAAATAGAGGCGCGGTTTTCAGGCCCCGATCCGGTGATATTAAGACAGCTATCATCTCAAGCAAAAGAAATTATCGCCAAAGACGACGGTGCTTTTAACATTCGCGATGATTGGCGTGCACGCACTAAAATGATTCGCCCCCAATTTAACGAACAAAAAGCACGCCGCTTGGGGATCACTAAGTTTGATCTCGACCAAGTTCTGTTAACGAGCCTATCGGGTAAGCAAGTGGGTGTTTATCGTGATGGTACGCAATTGTTGCCTATTATTGCCCGCTCACCAGCTAGCGAGCGCCTAAATGTAGACAGTGTTCACGATTTACAAATTTATAGCCCGGTATTACGCGTGTTTGTGCCTGTAACTCAAGTAGTTGATGAATTTATTGTTGAGTGGGAAGACAGCTTAATTATGCGTCGCGATCGTAAACGTACCATAACGGTAATGGCAGATCATGATGTATTGGGTGATGAAACACCTGCAAAACTATTTGCCCGGGTTCGCGCTGAAGTTGAAGCAATTGATTTACCGCGAGGCTATGAAATGCAATGGGGCGGTGAGTTCGAATCATCAAGCAAAGCGAAAAAGGCTATTTTTGGTTCGTTACCGCTGGGTTATTTAGCCATGTTTGCGGTAACAGTTTTACTGTTTAACTCAGTGAAAAAGCCCTTAGTTATATGGGCAACCGTGCCATTGGCTATTATTGGTGTAAGCGCAGGCTTGTTAGTAATGAACGCCCCCTTTAGCTTTATGGCGCTACTGGGTTTATTAAGCTTAAGCGGCATGCTGATTAAAAACGGTATTGTATTGGTCGATCAAATAAACTTAGAACTTAGTGAAGGAAAATCACCCTATCAAGCTGTGTTTGACTCAGGCGTAAGCCGTGTGCGTCCTGTAGCCATGGCCGCTATCACTACAATACTTGGCATGATCCCACTATTATTTGACGTATTCTTTCAATCAATGGCGGTCACCATTATGTTTGGCTTAGGTTTTGCCACCATACTAACCCTGATTGTGGTGCCGGTTTTATACACAGTGGTGTTTAGAATTGACTACCCTAAATAGTCTTAATCATTAATAAAAAACGCAGCCTAGGC
>NZ_PNDH01000118.1:0-447 GCF_005887175.1 Pseudoalteromonas sp. S1612
CGTAGCCAACCGCCCATCGTAATGGCCGGGACACTGTGAAGGCCTGACCATCTTAACCAGAGGAGATACTACAAATGAACTTGAATTCACATAGATCACCGTGTTGTGATAGTGATGAACAGCGTTCGACTGTGAATAATACCTCGAATGAATACAACCAAACAGATCGTGACCTGATGGCAAGGGTACTGAGCAACCACAATATTGGTGCAGCATGGCAACATGTTAAGCGCAATAAAGGGGCTGCGGGTATTGATAATATGAGTATTGAGGAATTTAATGACTTCGCTAAGTTACATTGGCTGGGTATTAAACAACAATTACTTAGCGGCACTTATCAACCCTTGCCAGTCAAACGCGTGATGATACCCAAACCCGATGGCGGTGAGCGAATGCTTGGGATCCCTTCTGTTATCGACAGAGTGATCCAACAAGCTATTGCTCAAG
>NZ_PNDH01000119.1:0-203 GCF_005887175.1 Pseudoalteromonas sp. S1612
AAGTTCCTCGGCGAGATTATGCGCATAATATGCCTTACCACTGCCTGGGAGCCCTCGTAAAATTAAAACTTGTTTCATAGCATCAAATATTTATTAATACGTCAATTCGGTTTATTTACTAATAATGCCACATATTGATGAAATTTAAGAGCAACAAATGGTATTAGTTGTTATTTAACTGTAAAAATTGGTTAAAAAAACAA
>NZ_PNDH01000120.1:0-328 GCF_005887175.1 Pseudoalteromonas sp. S1612
GGTATGATTGAGCATCAGCTTGGGCTTTTGCTTTTAAAACGGTAGGATCGTTGGCTGTTGATATTTAAAAAAATTAAAGTAAATATTCAGCATTGGCAAAGGTTGAGCCCATTGCGCATGATAAACAAACAAGTCCTGAAAAGATGTTCTTTTTCATGTGATGTTCGGTCCTTAGACAATTTTTGTACTAAAGACATGAAAACCAATTTTACTTAAAAACTAAATAAAAAATTAGTAAAACAACCTTCTCACGTGTAACAGAATATATAGCAAACACGCCTCATTCGCTCAATTTCGCGTTTTAATAGCGCTGGCAATCAAGGCGTTG
>NZ_PNDH01000121.1:0-380 GCF_005887175.1 Pseudoalteromonas sp. S1612
GCCAAGTAGACCGACCATACCGGCGGGTAGAGTGATCGGCACATCATTCAAAGCCTGCGTACCATCTGCGTATTTTTTGTTGATATTTTTCAGTGTAAGCATTAGTTTCATCCTTAAATGGGATAGCACCAGCTTAAGAAAGCAAGTCAATACAAGCGAGAAAATAATGGTAAAAGTATTGAAATAAATGATGAACATAAAAAAGTAACGTTGGTCATTTAAATATGACCTTTCATCATTTAAATAAACGGCCTAGTATGCTTAAAACGGTTACTAACCCTATGAAATAAAATAATTATTTTAAAAATAAATTATGATTGAAACAATTTTATGGATAAACTAGCGCGCTCAGCGTAGTGAATTGTGCAAAGGTAATGTTT
>NZ_PNDH01000122.1:0-348 GCF_005887175.1 Pseudoalteromonas sp. S1612
ATATAGACCAATCGGCTTCTCTGTCATTACCGAATCTTTAGTATATTGCTGCGCGCAACCAGCAGCATCTTTATTATTAAAAGCCACTTTCCAAGACTCTGAACCTTCTTTACATAATGCTAAAACTGTCTTTCTCATGATTGCTTACTCATTGTTATCTTGTGAATAAATAATAGAACTATTCTTTGCATCTATAAACAAAGGTAATAGAATTAATAGTTCTTTTTTTACGGACAATAATCATGAATCAATTACGTCATATGTCGATATTTGCCCATATCGTTGAAACCGGATCGATCACCAATGCTGCGCAAGCGCTCCAATTATCAAAATCGGTTGTTAGTCAGC
>NZ_PNDH01000123.1:0-232 GCF_005887175.1 Pseudoalteromonas sp. S1612
ATGAGTGAACAAACCCTGAAGTGCTGGTTGCAGTTAAACAGGGTAGTCACAGTTTAATTAAGCAGGGAACACGTATTTAAATGGTTTAACAATAGAGTATTCATATACGCCACCGGCAACATAAGGATCATCTGCCGCCCATTCTATAGCGACTACTAAATAATTAAATTGACCAATCAATAAATAACCCGTAAAGCCAGCATCTTGACGGTCTTCACTATCAAGGGCAGTC
>NZ_PNDH01000124.1:0-211 GCF_005887175.1 Pseudoalteromonas sp. S1612
CGCGGCAATTGCCAAAACAATCGGCTCTTTTGACGTTGTAGATGTGTTCGGTGAATTACATATTCCATTACACGAAAAACTAAGACTATCAGCAGCTGTCCGCTTTCGGGATTATTCATCGGTAGTCAGTACGACAAATTGGACATTAGTATTAGATGCGCCTATTTCAGATAGCATACGTTTACGTGGTGCTTAAGCAACAGCGGTACGT
>NZ_PNDH01000125.1:0-243 GCF_005887175.1 Pseudoalteromonas sp. S1612
AAACCATCCAACTTAAACAAAAAACAATCTAACAGAGCAAAAACAGCCAGCAAAACTAATAAAACATACTAAAAAACTCTCTTTTCCAACTAGCCACGCGGTCATTGGCTTTAAAAATTCCGCCGTTAATAATGCCTCATCAGCTAATCAATACCAGAATGATTACAAGATAAGAAGTTTAGATAAGCAATTTATCTATACCGATGCAAGCCAACGCCAAGTTAAATATTCGCAGCTAAGTGC
>NZ_PNDH01000013.1:0-79907 GCF_005887175.1 Pseudoalteromonas sp. S1612
CCTTCGCCGCACTTGCCTTCACCAGCGTCTAATTGATAACCAGCTACCATTTGTTGAAACTCAAATGGATTAGCTTGAACATCAGTACTCGCCATACTTGCGCTGCCAACAACCACTGCGCCTAATGTTAATGCAATTGAGTTTTTCTTTATTGTATTCATTTTTAATTACCTTTTAAACTTGTTGAACATCATTATAAAAGTAGACCGGTATTAAACTAAAAACTTTCAAATTTTCTATTTTTTTGCAAATAAGTTATTTAACTCTCTATGAACGCTAATAAGCGTTTTATGAATTTATGATTTACAGGTAAACTGGCGCTCCTTTTTTAGTAATACATTAATCACACTATGAAACTTATTTTAGCACCGATGGAAGGTGTCGTTGACTTTAAAATGCGCCAACTACTTACCGACATAGGCGGCTTCGATCTTTGTGTGACCGAATTTATCCGTGTTGTAGATACTTGCCTTCCAGATAAAGTATTTCACCGTTATTGCCCTGAACTTAAAAATGCGGGGCTCACTCGTAGTGGTACACCAGTTCGCATTCAGTTATTAGGCCAAGTAGCCGACGTGTTAGCAGAAAATGCTGTAAAAGCAATTGGCTTAGGCTCTCATGGTGTTGATTTAAACTTTGGTTGCCCAGCAAAAACTGTCAATAAAAGCAAAGGCGGTGCTGTATTACTCAAAGATCCAGATCATATGTACTCGATTATAAAAACGGTAAGGGATGCCGTTGATGATGAGCATGAAGTAAGTGCTAAAATTCGCTTAGGTTTTGATGATGATAGTAACAGCCAAGAAATTGTCGATGCCGTTGTTAGCGCTGGTGCTAACAGCATTGCTATACATGCACGTACTAAACGCGATGGCTACAATCCACCCGCCTATTGGGAAAAAATCCCTCCTTTGGTCAAAGATAAAAAAATTGCAGTGGTCGCCAATGGCGAAATTTGGCAAATAGAAGATGCACTTTTATGCCAAAAACGCAGTGGTTGTCGTGATTTGATGATTGGTCGTGGCGCTCTTTCACATCCTGATCTAGCAAGAAAAATTAAAGCGCAGGTTAATAAAGAAAGCTACAGTGAACTGACATGGGAAAATATTTTACACCATATTATTCATTCTTCTATGCACCAAACAGCCAGCAAAGATACTAAATACTTTGCATCTCGAACAAAACAATGGCTTGGTTATTTAAAACGCCAATATCCACAAGCAGGACTATTATTTGATGAAATTCGTCGTTTAAAAGCCAAGGATGAAGTAGCCGAAGTGTTAAAGAAGTATGCGAAAGCGCCACAATTTGATACAAATCATAACACCTAAGTAAATCTAAATAGATAATAGCAGTATCACTACAAATTAACTTAAGGGTTATACTGCTAATGCATCACCAGCAACGACTAAACGATGAAATAGAAAGTGTTAAAGCAACTATATTAGGTTTGCTGTCACAATCGACTCACCCTACACATCAAAATTTGCTCTGCATCCTAACCCATACATCCAATGAAGAGTGGCTCGATTTAGCCGCTCAACAATTAGGTACTGAGTATAATCCGTTAATTGAACGAATGAACAAGCTTGAAGCAGCAATTAGTCAAATGGATATTGGTCAATATGGCTACTGCTGTGACTGTGAAGAGAAAATATCAGAGCAGCGCTTAGAAAGAGACCCTGCTGCTCAGCGGTGTGATAAGTGCGCTAAGTAGTAGCGCACTTAAATTTAATTGAGTAATTGCGGTGCAAAACTAAATGATTGCCCTGGATAAAAAATAATATCCTCAACTAATATCCTCGCATCTTCTTCACTAATATTTAAACGCTTTAGTAAATTCAAACGCGCTTGCGATAATGTCCACGCATGATAATGCACCCCAAGATCAGTTTCCATCATAGCCATATAGAGCTGCGCATCGGCAGGTTGTGTAGTGTTAGCCCGCTGAGGTAATAGCGTATAACCCGTTGACCAGTCTAAACCCATTATTTTAGAATCAGTTAAAAGTAATTTGGTAAGCTGTGAGACATTTGAAGCTTCTACCATTGTGTGCTGTTTTTGACTCTGCATTGATTTAAATTTACTATCAATGCGACTTAGCCACTCAAGCGGTGAAAGCACATCATTTGCAAAATAATTTAATTTACTTTGATACCACTGGCTGCCATTAGCAAGGCCAGACAACCCAATGCTGCCTCTTGGCTTATACTGCGCTAAGTAATTATTTAATACACTCAGAGACTCATTAAGCTCAATAGGTGTGTCTGTACTGTTAATTGCTTGCTGTACATAGTGCTTTAAATAATTATGCTCTATTTTATTAAGCTTTAAGTTACTTTGCTCAGCGGCTTTAAGCTGTGTTTGAACAAATATCAGCCATTGCTCAATGTTTTTATACTGAGCATCATTTTTAACTATCGAAAGCATGTTTGATAACACATCAGTGTGTGCAGGCCATGCGAAATACCGCTCTGGAAATCGCTCAGCAATCACCAAATAATTTACCTGATTAGTTTGCGCAACAGTTAACTTCATTTGCATTAGCTGCTGGTAAATAGCATGGCGACGCGCTAAATATGCATCAGTAAAAGGCAGTTGCTCATTACTAAGTCCTGTAGCATGTGAGTTTTTTTGTGCACTTAAAGCCGTATTAAGTGATATTAACGCGCTCTGTGCCTCTTCATAAGATGAAAATAAGTCCGCTGGCTTAGAGCATGATGCTAAAAGCAAACAAAAGAGCAATGAAATAATAGGCGTTTTATTCATATTAATTCCAATAAAAAAAAGCCCCAATGGGGCTTTTTTAAAAATACTAGAGTACATTAATTATTAAATTTTAACACCGTTGCGAGCGGCTTTATCTTTAATATATGTAGCCCAACCTTTTGCAAACCTACGTGTGCTTGGGTCGTCCATAGCTTTAGTAATAGCAGCATGTGCTTGCTTATACTTGCCTTGGTAGTAAAACGCTTCAGCTAAATCTGAATAAATAGTACCTTTCTTTTCAGAGCCAAACTCTAATGCTTTGTTTAAGCTAACAATAGCACCACTGAATTTTTCAGCTCGTAAAAGTAATGAACCTGCTTTGCGGTAAAGCTCAGCGTCATTATCAAATTTAGCAGCTTCTACGTAGTACTTAGCAGCTTTCTCTATATCTTTCGAACGATGGTAGTTACTAGCAATCGCACTCATGTTTTGCTTAGTGCGTTTAACTTTTTCTTCTTTAACGGCCTTTTCAAGCGTTACAGCTGCTTTATAAGGAATTTCGTTTAAAGAATAAAAGTTAGCTAAAACTTTGTATTCAACTTCGTTTTCAAAGTAACCGTTCTTGTAAGCAACTTCCATAGTTGCTAGGCCTTTTTTATAGTCTTCGGTTTGTAAATAATACTTACCTAAGCCTACCCAAGACTTTTTGTCTTCAGGCCATACACGAACGATTTCTTCAGCAACTTTAACCATATTTTGATATTGCTTTTTCTCAAAATAGGCAGCTAATTTAAGTTGATAAGGAGCTTTATTAGGCTCTTTTGCTAACTTAATTGCTTTGTCTGCCGGCTCAAGAACCTCATTAAATTGTTTAAGCTCATAACTTGCTTGCGCAATACGAGTGTAAACTTTGGGGTCTTCTTCGCCTGTAAAGTCCATCCAATCATAATATGCTTGCTTGGCAGCACTGTATTGTTCAGTACCTGCATACATATCACCTAAGGTTTTTAAACCTTGAGCCTGATCGGCAAAGTTTAATACATCTGGTGCAATCGCTGCTTTCATATACTTAATAGCAACTTTGTACTGCTCTTTTTGAGCGTACATACTGCCCAAGTAACGATTAACAGTTGCTTTGTCAAAGTCGTTAGACGGATCTAACTCTTTCAATAAAGCAATTGCACCATCAACATCATCTTCATTATAGAATTCAAACGCTTTAATTACTTTCTTACCAGTACGTTCGCCCATGATTTTAGTCTTTGCTTTCTTACGCTCTTCAATTTTCGCGTAATCTGGCGCCGCTAAAACAGGTGCAGTCAATACTACACCTGACACAGACATAAGAATTGCAAGTGCAGTTACTTTAGAAAAATTTCTCATTACTCGCCTCCTTAGTTGCCTTGGTTAAGTTTAAAGTCTAGTTGAACTTGTAAACCAACTTGCTTTTGTGGTTTTCCGTCAATGATCTTAGGACGGTATTTCCACTTACGCAATGCACGTTTAGCTTCACGGTCAAAGATACGTTTTGGATCTGCGTCGATTACATCAACGTCAATCACACCACCTAACTCATCAATTGTGAATGAAAGTTGAACCCAACCTTCTTTACCATCACGTGCTGCTTGTGTTGGATATTTTGGTTCAATACGAACGATCGGTGTCGCATCACCATCTCGTCCAAATGCACCTGGACCACTTAGTCCACCGGCCGTGCTTCCCACATCGATGCTTGGCATATTAAACGACAAGCTCGTACTTGGGTTGCTATTTTCCGGCTGTGGCGGCTGCGGTTTAGGCGGCTGCTTTGGCGGTGGCGGAGGCGGAGGCGGTACACGCTTCCTCTCCTGCACCTTAGATTCAGGCGGATTCGTCATAATTTCGACTATGATCTGCTCTTTTTGTTCCGTATTACGGTCAGCCCCACCAGAGATGAGGTATGCCATGAAGTAGAACAAGCCGAAAGTAACTGCCCCACCTGCAATCAGTGAAAACAGAAAACGAATCATTACTGATCTCCAGCTATTGAAATTCTCAGGTTATCACCTGTCGCTTTAATCTGGTCCATCACTTTAACCACTGTACCGTGTTTTGCTTCTTTATCAGCTTGCAAAATTACAACATCAGTAGGTTGTTCTGCTAATAAACTTTCGATTTTTGCTGAAACACGTTCAACATCAACTTGCTGTTTATCAATCCAGATTGCACCGTCGCTGCGAATTGCAATAAAAATGTTAGCATTTTTTTGCTTCGTAGCTTGGGCAGCTTTTGGTTTATTGACCTCGATACCAGCCTCTTTAACGAACGATGTAGTTACGATAAAGAAAATAAGCATGATAAATACGATGTCAAGCATTGGCGTCATATCTACCGCTGCTTCTTCTTCTTCACGAAAACGTTGTTTACGTGCCATATTTAATTCTCTCTCTAGTGATGAGGCATACTATCTACAAGTTTGGCTTTCACCATTCTCGCTCTTGCCTCAAGGCGTGAGCTAAAGAATACCCCAGATAGTGCCGCAACCATTCCAGCCATTGTTGGGATTGTTGCCATTGATATGCCTGATGCCATTAAACGTGCATTACCTGTACCTTGGGTTGCCATGGTTTCAAAAACCGCGATCATACCCGTAACAGTACCAAGTAAGCCTATTAAAGGACATACAGCTACTAATGTTTTAATCAACAACATACGCTGATCTAATTTTTCAGACGCTTCAGAAATCCATGCTTCACGGATTCTGTGTGCGTACCAAGACGTAGTGTCTTGGCGGGCATCCCACTTGGCTACTATTTCCTTCGTTAAACGAGGAAATTCAGCAAGTAGGAACCAATAGCGCTCAATCATTAAAACCCACATAAGAAAGAGTGCTATCGCGACCACGTATAATACCTGGCCGCCTGTGCCAACAAAATCCCTGATAGATTCCCATATCTCCATCAGGACTAGCATTAGGCTTTCTCCTTCTCCGCGTGAGTCGCGATGATACCCGCGCTTTGCTCATCAAGGATGTGTAATACCGACTTACTACGACCTGCAACAATAGAGTGAAGTAGGATAAGTGGTAGAGCTGCAATTAGACCTAGCGCTGTAGTTACAAGTGCTAGAGAGATGTTACCAGCCATGATCTTCGGATCGCCCGTACCGAACAATGTGATTGTTTGGAACGTTAAGATCATACCGATTACCGTACCTAGTAGACCTAGTAATGGTGCGATAGCAGCAAGGATCTTGATGATGTTAATACCCGCTTCGATGCGTGGCGTTTCACGTAGAATCGCTTCATCAAGTTTAAGCTCAAGGTTTTCAACATCTTGGTTTTTGTTGTCAGAGTACACTTTAAGAATACGACCCAGTGGGTTATTTGTATTCGGTGTAGACAAGTTCTTAAGCTGACCTTTGATCTTAGAAGTAGTAAGCGCTAAATCAACGAAACGTACTAAGAAGATTAAAAGACCTACAACGAGTAATATTGTGATGATGTAACCAACTTCAGCACCTTGCTCGTAGTACTCCATAAGAGACTTTTTCTGCGTGTTGATACGTAAAATTGCACCACGTGTAGGATCCACGTATACGCCAGCGTAGTTATCAGCTGAAGTACCTTCTAGATCAGAAATACCTTTAAGGATATAGCTATCAGGTTGCTTACCTAGAGGCTGGATAGATTTAGTCTCTGGTGAGTAGATTAAGTAGCCGTCGTCTGTAACTAAGTTGAAGTTACCGATACGTGTTACTTTTTTCATAGACGGGTTACCGTCAAGACCTGCAACTTCAGTTTCAAACGTTGAAACTTTTGCTGATTCAGTCATTTCTGTTTGAAGTGAAATCCAAAGCTCTTCTAATTCACGAACAGTTGGAAGTTCTTTAGCGGCTGCTAATGAACGAAGTACTTCAGCACGACCTGGTTTTTCAGCACTTACTAAAGATGCTTCAATTGAACCAATCGCGTCAGCTGCTGCACGACGAACAACACCAAACATTTCACCTAACGTACCTTGCGCGTTTTGAAGAGCTTGCTCTTTTTCCGCTAAAGTATTTTCGTTTTGTGCATATTCTTTGCTAAGACGATCACCACGTGCTTTTTCAGCAGCTAGTTGGCTTTTCGCTTTGTTAAGTAACGCTTGCTTATCAGCACGATCTGACAAGAACTCTTGTTCACGTTGCTTATTGATTTTTCCTTCAGAGATACGCTCTTGCTTTACTTGCTCAAGAATTTTATCTAAAGCGTCAGTATTTGCATGTGCATTAAGCGCGGTACCGGCAGAAACAGACAGTACTGCTGCAACAGCAAAACCTTTAAATAGTTTCTTCATTATTGATTACTCCGCGCCAAAAATTGGTAGTTTAACAAGTTCTAGTGTCGCTTGCTTACGTGCCATACGGATCACTTCTTTAACAGGTTTTAGGTATTCTTCACCTAATTCTTTCCACTGTTTAGTGTTGTTATCCCACACCCAAGCGTGTTTTAGATCGAATGATTGCGCTACGTAAGTAATACGACCTAAACGACCGATATCTACGTTAATGCTACGACCATCAACATCTAAAGTACCTTGAGAAGCAGTTACAGCTGAGCTGTATGCTGTTTCAACAGTGTACGCTTCAAGAACCTGACGGAACTTCTCAGACGTTGTTACAGATGCAGATGCCATGATCTCACGTAATCTTTCAACGCGTCCAAGACGAGTTTCAAGGTTAAATGGAACGTCCGCTTTGATGAATTGCTCAAGCGTATCGATCATGCGATACATCAAAGGCACAACGTTTTGTTTAGTGTTATCGATAGTCGCGATTTGACGATCGAACGATGCGATAGACGCGTTTTGGTCTGCGACCAAACGTGCTACGTGATCGTTGTACACTTTCATAAGTTCAGTCTCATCAACGATGCTACGGTACTCAGCGATTAGCTCCTGAGTTTGACCATATACATTGTCAATTTTAGTTTGAGACTTAACCGCAGCCTTTTGAATTGTTTGACCTGCTTTTTGCACGTCATTCAAAGGATCTGCAATCACATTGCTGCTTGCAAATGCAAAAGCGCCAACCAACGCAGTTGCTACAAGACTCTTTCTGATTTTAACAGACATAGTTCCCAACCAATTAAGTAATGTTACTTTTATAATTTAATTATCAACCCGCTAAGGGGAAGACAACCCTGATATCTTTTAATAGATATCAACTTACCAATAATGCTAAATGCATTAAGTCATGTCAACTTCATGTTTAGCATAACCTATAAATAAATCAGCTTGTTCGTAAGATATTTACTGGGCCCGAACAAAAAAATTAACATTATTATAACTAACGTGATAAACACAATTTCTGCAAGCCCTGATATAGTAAGAATAACGATAACCACCACCGTTAATGTAAACAAAAATATAACATTTAAAATTAACTTAATCGTTGCTGAAAAAAAATTAAAAATAAGCTAATTTTCTGTCCCGAATATTCATTTTGAAGCTTTTTTAAGACTTTTTAGACCAAAAATACAGCTAATCGTTATTATTAGGTTATTCATCGCATCATAATAATGACGTGCAGATTTATTAAAAAGCAATACAAAGGGGGGGAAGGTAATTACAAAAAATCATTTTTATTAACACCTGTGTTTTTTCATCCAATTAATATAACGCTCCCTGGCCACTGTTAATATTTTCCTAGGTACGAATGTCAATCTTACGCACTTTTAAGCTTTTATTAACCAATAGGATTTGCAGTGATGGCGCTGATAGGTTCACTATAACGTTAAATAATACCAACTCACTTAATTAAATGAGCTATTTTGAAGAAGGAAAACTATGTAGATAGCAAGGCAAAAAATTTACTTAGTTGTCCTAGATGAGAAATTTTTAACGCAGTTATCGGCTCATCTGCCCTCTCAATATGGTTAAGTATTATTACGTAATGGCATAGCTAATATGTAGTTGGCCGATGAAATACTCAAAGCATGAAGGTTTATAAACACATAGATAAATGAGGGTTTAAAGGAATTATAGCTACTAAAAGAATTAGGGCGTTACAGAGGAGTAAATGAGTTTTGTAGATGTATATAAATTATGGTGAAACAGGTTAGTGCTTCACCACGATGAACTTAGGTTCACATAATAAATTATGCTACTTCTACGTTCTCAGCTTCTGGGCCTTTTTGACCTTGCTTGATGCTGAAAGTCACTGCTTGACCTTCGCTAAGAGTGCGAAAACCAGAACCAGTGATTGCGCTGAAATGTACAAACACGTCAGGACCATTTTCTTGTTCAATGAAACCAAAGCCTTTAGCTTCGTTGAAAAATTTTACTTTACCAGTAACCGACATACTAAATTTTCCTGTAAGTCAATAATTAAAATTCAGCCATATAATTATGGCAATATCCTCCCTGAGTCAATGCCCAAAAAACTGGAGGTGATAGTACAGGAAGAAGTAATAACCAAACCGGTAACCTTAAACGCAGCACAATACCGTAATTCAATACGCAAAAACTCAAAGCCAATTAAGGTTAACACATTAATATTTTTTTAGCTCTATTAATTGGGATTTATTTTTGAAGATTCATCGATTTATTACTTTCTTTATAAGTTTCTAATTTTTATAAGGATAAACAACCTAAAAGTTGTATTTTTTATAAGCAGATTATAAATATTTAAAATAGGGTTCCTCCAAACCGCTTTTTTGGTAATTGAAAATAAAAAACCACCTTAGTTTAGGTGGTTTTAGCTTAATTTTTACTATTTAACTTGCCAGTCAATAACACTATCGGCTTTAATCGGTACTACTTCTGAATCTCCCAGCGAATAACTTGTTGGCACTGTCCAAGGCGCTTTCTCCAAGGTAATAGTGTCTGTATTACGCTCAAGGCCATAAAAGTCTGGACCGAAGTGGCTTGCAAAGCCTTCTAACTTATCAAGCGCTTCTGCCTCTTCAAAAGCTTCAGCATAAAGTTCAATAGCTGCATGCGCGGTATAAGCACCGGCACAACCACATGCCGCTTCTTTTTTATCTTTATAATGTGGGGCTGAATCCGTGCCTAAAAAGAATTTTTTACTACCACTTGTCGCTGCTGCCATAAGCGCTTGTTGATGAATGTTACGTTTTAATATAGGTAAGCAGTAATAATGTGGGCGTATCCCCCCTGCTAACATATGGTTGCGGTTATATAACAAATGATGCGCAGTAATTGTAGCTGCTACATTATCCGAGGCATTTTCAACAAATTCTACTGCATCTTTCGTTGTTATATGCTCAAGGACAATTTTAAGCTCAGGAAAGTCTGCGACAACGTCACCTAAAATAGTGTCTAAAAATACTTTTTCACGATCGAATATATCAATAGAAGAGTCAGTGACTTCACCATGGACAAGTAAAAGCATGCCAACCTCTTGCATTGCTTTTAATACTGGGTAGATATTTTTTACTGATGTTACACCAGAATCCGAGTTAGTTGTTGCACCCGCTGGGTACAATTTAGCTGCAAAAATTTTACCTGTCGCTTTTGCTTTTTTTATTTCATCAGGCGTCGTTTTATCAGTAAGGTAAAGCACCATTAAAGGTTCAAACTGCCCTTGAGGTTTTGCAGCCATAATTCGCTCTCGGTACGACAATGCGGTTTCTGTACACGTAGCTGGCGGAACTAAATTTGGCATAATTATCGCGCGGCCCATATAACGGCTAATGTCACGCACCGTATCTTTTAACTGATCCCCATCTCGTAAATGCA
The DNA here is from genome assembly GCF_005887175.1 of Pseudoalteromonas sp. S1612. Classification (GTDB taxonomy): domain Bacteria; phylum Pseudomonadota; class Gammaproteobacteria; order Enterobacterales; family Alteromonadaceae; genus Pseudoalteromonas; species Pseudoalteromonas undina. The sequence goes on from NZ_PNDH01000013.1 coordinate 10,431, forward strand.
CATGCCAATCATCGGGTCTAGTAATCGTTAAAGTTGTCATTTTGCTCGTCATCGTAAAGTCCTAATGCTTAAGTTAACTGATCATAGGCATATGGTGTTTTCGAGTAAAGGGCTTATTAGAAATAATCCTTAGATACTACATTTAAAGTTAACTTTACACTTGATGATTCTCATTTAACGTTTTATTTTGTAGAAACGTTAATATTAGGTTAACGTATGTACCTTTAATAATAATTATAAGGCCTCCCAAAGCTGCTTATGTCGAACACTATCGATACCACTAAAGCGCTCGAAACTAAAACGGATCAATTGAGTATAATCAATCAGTTCTCGTCAAGTTTATTGCAACTGAATACGTTAGAAGCGCTTTTTAGTTATGTCACTACACAGGTTGTTAATCGACTTGGGTTTGTAGACTGCGTTATTTACTTAGCAGATGACAGCCAATCTTTGCTGAATCAAGTAGCTTCTATGGGTATTGAAAGCGAACATATCAGTTATCAGTCTGAACGCAAAATCATTCGCTTTAGCGAAGGCATAACAGGCTATGCAGCATCCACAGGGCAAGCATTAATAATTGGTGATGTAAATAAAGACAGCCGTTACATAGCTGATGAACGCCCTGCCCAATCAGAAATATGCGTCCCCTTAATATACAAAGATCGCGTGCTTGGGGTTATAGACTGTGAGCACCCAATAAAAAATTACTTTACTAGTTCGCATCTAGAGATTTTAACTACGGTAGCTCATTTATTAAGCGCAAAAATCAATCAAGTGAATACCGTTAATAGCTTGCAAGACACAGTAATGCAGCTCAACAATGCACAAAAATTAGAAAGCAGCCTACTGCAAATAGCTAACTTAACCTACAAAGCACAAAATTTAGATACGTTTTTTAAATCGCTGCATGTAATTATTGACAGCTTATTGACTGCAAGTAACTTTTTTATTGCGTTGTACGACAAAAAAGAAGATGCGCTCGACTTTGTTTATACCGTTGAAGGCGGTGTACAAACAAATACCCATAAAATAATTTCCAAAGATCAACTAAAAGAGACAGCCTCTTATTATTTGCTGATTAATGAACGACCATTACTACTTAATAAACAGCAATACCATGAACATATTGCACAAGGCCATTTTAAGTTAGTAGGTGAACAAGCTGATTCATGGTTAGGTGTGCCTTTTAAAGTTAATGAGCGTATGAGTGGCGTTATTGTTGTACAAAGTTATGACGAACAACATTACTACAATAAGCATGATAGCTCGTTGCTAACCTATGTAAGTCGTCAAATAAGCATGGTTATAGATAGGCATTTAGCCCGCCAAGAGCTGGAGCACAAAGCGCTGCACGATGAGCTAACAGGGCTGGCAAACCGTTCGCTACTGATTGAAAGAATGAAGCATGCGATTTTACGCCTAAATCGCGCTCAAAAAGGCACTTTTCATGCCCTGCTTTACCTTGATTTTGATCGCTTTAAGAGTATTAATGATTCGTTAGGTCACGAAGTAGGTGATCACTTTTTAATTGCTATATGTAAACTCATTACTCAAACGGTACGCAATACCGATACCTTTTCTCGCTTAGGTGGCGATGAGTTTGCTATTTTTATGGAAAACCTCAGTCATCGTGACCAAGTAAACGATGCCCTTACTCGCATTAAATCGGCACTATCTGAACCAGTTAATATTGATGGCCATTTACTGCAGCCCTCCACCAGTATTGGCGTTGCATTTAGTGACAGCGTAGACGATGAAGCATTTGTATTATTGCAACAATCAGATGCGGCTATGTATGAGGCAAAATCATCAGGGCGTGGCCAAGTTAAATTTTTTAATAACGTGATGCGCAATAAGCTAAAAACGCATGCAGATCTTGAAAACGATTTACAGCACGGTATTGAGCATAATGAATTTGAACTGTATTTTCAGCCTATCTTTACTATTAACAGTGGCGAGGTTATAGGATTTGAAGCTCTCGTACGTTGGCATCACCCAAAAAAAGGGTTTATATCACCGAACGACTTTATTCCAATTGCTGAAAAGACCGGGCAAATTATTAACTTAGATTTGCATTTACTAGACCTCGCAGCGCAACATATTGCTTTGTGGCAACAACAAGGGCATCGCTTTTTACGTGTCACGGTTAATGTATCGTCTCGACACTTTGCCAGTTTAGAATTTGTAGAGCAGCTCCATAGTATTTATAAAAAACACCACCTACCACTGGGCTCATTGTGTCTTGAGATAACTGAATCGGGACTGATCGAAAATTTAGAATTAGCGACGCAAATTATACAAGGGTTATCACCTTTAAAAGTGTTGCTTTGTCTTGATGATTTTGGCACAGGCTACTCTGCTCTAGGCTACTTGCACCAACTGCCAATTCATGTAATGAAAATTGATAAAAGCTTTATTGATAACTTAAAAATCACTGCTAACCCGTTAATAGATGCTATCTTAACCTTGGCTATTTCTTTAGATCTTATTGTTATTGCAGAAGGAATAGAAACCGCTGAGCAACTTACTATTTTACAAAAAACCCAATGTGATTATGGGCAAGGCTTTTTAAAATCAAAACCTGTTACAGCAACAGAGGCCATAGCATTAATACACAGCCCTCTTTAATGGCTAGGCACAGCTGGAATTTACAACCAAGTATTTAGGATTAAACTAACCACTGTGCTTACTCGCTTTAATACTCTTAATAATTTAACCTCGTTTGTAAGAGCATACCAATTAAACCTTGATGCTAAATGCTAACCTCAACAGCATGTTTTACAACAACACATTAATCGCTAAACATGCATAACTTACTCCATAACCAAATTCACACTGCTTTATTTTAATTTCAGCTTAACTATTTAAACCCAATTTAACATGAGCTAAATTCAACAATAAACAAATAACAAAACAATATTTGACTATGCAAAGTTAATAAATTTAATGTTTGCAGTAAAAAACACACCAAATCTAACTTTTATAGCCATCTAGACGTTGAAACGATTTTTATATAAGCGTAGTATGTAGTTAATCTAAGCAATACTCACCATACCCATGAGATTTATTAAAGATGATTGACATTAAACACCTAAAAACTATAGCGACCCTTAAAGAAACGGGATCGTTAGTTAATACAGCCCGCGAGCTATTTTTAACTCAGTCAGCTTTATCACATCAGATCAAAGATTTAGAAAATAAATTAGATTGCCAGTTGTTCGAACGAAAAACTCAACCCGTCCGATTTACACCTCAAGGTATGTTATTACTTGAATTAGCACACGAAATATTACCTAAGTTAGAAGCAACTAAATGCCGATTAAAAGAAAGTTTAAATCAGCCAATCTCACAACTGCGTCTAAGTGTTGAATGTCATGCCTGTTTTCATTGGCTATTGCCTACTATTAAAGAGTTTAATAATTTTTGGCCTGACATAAAGATTGATTACGAACGTGGTTTTAGTTACGACGCCATCCCAGACTTATTAAATGATGAATTAGACCTAGTGCTTACCTCAGATGTGCGTGAACCCGACAAACTAGAATACGCCCACCTATTTGACTTTAAACTTAAGCTAATAGTGGCACCGGATCATGACTTAGCTAAAAAAGCCTACGTAACTGCGCTTGATTTAAAAAACGAAACTATTATTTCTTACCCGATTCCCCGTGAGCGCCAAGATATATTTAAGCATTTTATTCAAAATGCACGTTTTGACGGCACGCTTAAAACAGTTGATCAGGGCTTACTTATATTTCAATTAGTCAGTGCAGGTATGGGTGTAGCCGCCCTACCTGATTGGCTCGTTACTCCGTATGAAAGCCAAGGGCTAATTAAGTCAATTCCACTGGGCGCGCTTGGTTTAACCCGTCCGATGTACTTAGCGATGAAAAAAGACATGAAAGACAATCCGGTTTACCGTCATTTTTTAAACACCTGTAAATTAAATAACGGTCGATAAATCTAAAACTTATGAGTAACATGTTAGTAAATATATTTAACCGTGTTACTCATTATGTTTGAACTTAAAAAAATATTGGGCGGTTTACTCATGCCGTTACCATTACTAGGTTTACTTAGCCTAATACTGCTTATTTTTGCACTCAAACAACGAAAGCTTGTTATTACCTTGTCTTTTTTGAGTCTTGCAACCTTATTACTTGCCAGTACGCCCTGGGTTGCCAACTTATTGATTAAACATAATCAACCTACTTCATTGGCTTTTAGTATCAATGAGCACCCTAGCATAGATAAAATTGTGGTACTTGGCTGCGACATAAACCCTAACCCAGCCCTTAGTGCTAACAGCCAGCTAGGAAATTGTGCATTAACACGTTTAGTGGAAGGTATTAGGCTCACTAATATATATCCGCGAGCTCAGTTAATTGTATCAGGTGGGGGTTATGAAAAAGTCACCAACAGCGCACTTATGTATAAAACGGCAATTAGCTTGGGTATGAATAAAAGTCGCATTGTACAAAATCCAAACGCAATGGACACAGCGCAAGAAGCCGCATTTTTAGCCTCAAAACTTGTTGATTATAATACCGTTTTAGTTACTTCTGTAAGCCATATGCCCAGAGCAATAAATTTATTTAATGCTCAAGGCATCACTGTGATCCCCGCAGCAACTGACTACCACAACTTTGCAGCGTACCCTTGGTATAAGCAACTCATACCCAACGCAAAAGCATTACTAGTAGTGACTCAATTTGCCCATGAAGTACTTGGCGATACATGGATAAAAATACGTCGTACAATAAATCCTGAAGCTCTTTGATTTTTTATTGTTGATGGGTTTTAACCTCAGCGGAAACTCTCCATAACATATTAGAGTAATAAATTATTTTTAACTTTAGATTTTAAAGAACCTACTCAAGTTAAGTATGAATAGGTTACTTAGACGGCATTGTATTTACGGCAAAGCTTACACTGGGTTGTCTATATCAATAAATGTTACATCAAAGCCATATTTATCAGCAAGGTATTCACCCAGCGCTTTAATACCGTATCGCTCTGTGGCGTGGTGGCCAGCAGCAAAAAAGTCGATATTTTGCTCGCGAGAGCTATGTATTGTTTGTTCTGACGCTTCACCGGTTAAGTAAGCATCTAGCCCCTGCTCAGCTGCTAAATCTATATAGCCTTGCCCGCCACCAGTGCACAGGGCAATAGTTTCAATTTTATCATTACGCACTAAACTTGTCAGAGGCTCGCGATTAAGCACTTGGTTTATTTTTTTAGCAAATTCGCACCCCGTTAGCGGCGTTTTTAACCGCCCTTTCATCGCGACACTGTTATTGACTGGCTCTAAACCTGCTTCAATCTCAATATCGAGTAATTGCGCTAGCTGAGCGTTGTTGCCGATTTCAGGGTGAATATCTAATGGCAAATGATAAGCAAATAAATTGATGTCGTTAGCTAAAAGTGCAGCCACACGACGTTTTTTCATGCCAATGATAGGTTGTGACTCGCCTTTCCAAAAATAGCCATGGTGTACCAAAATGGCATCGGCATTTTTTTCAATCGCGGCATCAATAAGTGCTTGGCTTGCCGTTACACCCGTTACTATGGTGCGTATCTCATCTTTACCTTCTACCTGAAGTCCGTTTGGACAAAAATCGTTAATGGTTTCTGGCTTTAACAGGGTATTTAATAGTTGATTAAATTCTCTACGTTGCATACTACTTACCTTACTTTGCACTGAATTTTGTACAAATTTTGGCGGTTATGCGCTAAAAATGAAAGGAAAATCGCAAAAAATTGAAAAACAGTTCTAAAATAGGTATAAATACCTCTTCTTTATCTGTGTAAACAACGTATAGGGTCTCTGATGAGCAAACTAGACAAAACAGAAGTGTTATCTGCCTTTGAAGCTGCATATGAAGCTGCCAACGGTAAAAAACCTGAAATAACAACTAAACCTGGCTGGTACAGCGTTGATGGCGGCAAGAATATGCGCCTAGCTGATGTAGCAGAGCTGACTAAAGAATTAAGCTCTGGAAAGTCTACAAAAAAAGCTGCAGTAAAAGCACCCGCTAAAAAAACTAAAAAAGCTGCTCCTGTAAAAGCACAGAAAAAAGCGCCTTTCACCGTGATCACTGAGAACGAAGAAGGTTACACAGCAGAAGAGCTTTGGATAGTAGAGCTTGCTCGTAAAGATCACGACTGTCGCCTACCGCGCGGTGTAGTGTAATTCACTGAGTGCTCAGTATAAAAGAAACCGCGTTAAGCGGTTTTTTTATGTTTAGTTTCTATCAATAGCTGCAAAAACCACGTCGCGACAAAACCACACACCACAATAAACACTGTCCCGGCAAGTACTGGCATTATTAAAAAATCCCAACTTTGGCTAGACTCAATAATTAAGATAGGGTTTGCACCGGCAGCAGGGTGAATCGTTTTAGTGATCATCATCAAAGTTATAGCAATACCCACAGCCAGCCCAATCATGATCGCACTATCAGCACTATAATAGCTAAAAACAACCCCAATCATTGCGGTCAGCATATGCCCCCCTATTACGTTTTTTGGCTTAGCTAATGGGCTCTGTGGTACGCCAAAAACAAGCACAGCTGTTGCGCCAAATGGCGCCATTAACCAAATACCGTAATCACCCATATAATTTAGCCACGCCAAAAAAGCCAAAACAAAAGTAGAAAAAACACCTGCGATTAATGCCGACTTTATTTGCTCACTATGCATATTACCTCCTCAAAAGTAGACCGATTTGTCTACACTTGCAATATAGACAAGTCGGTCTACCTATGTCAAGCTGTGTTTTTACTGCTCAAATTTGGAATATCATGAATAAACAACAACAAATAATCAGTACGGCACTGAGCCTTTTTTATAAAAAGGGTATACACGCTGTTGGTATTAATGAAATTTTAGCTGTATCCGGCATTGCAAAAAAAACCTTATACAAGCACTTTGAAAGCAAAGATGCGCTTATTTGTGCTTGTTTAGTCGCACGCGACATGTGCTTTAACGCTTGGCTAAAAAAAATATGTCTGCAACCAAGTGCTATATTAGTCGCGCAAGCAATTTTTTTCGGACTGAAAAAGTGGATTAATAATGAGGTTTCAGAGTTAGGTAACTTTAATGGCTGTTTTTTTATTAATACTGCAGCTGAATACCCTATAGAGAATGACCCTATTGCCAAACTTTGCAAACAGCATAAGCAAACGAACTTTGAGATCATACTATCAGCTCTTTTAGAAACCCCTGAATTTGCTCATAATAGAGAAAAAGCAATTGAAGCCGCACACCATTTACTCATTTTAAAAGAAGGATTTATAACTAGAGCGAGAGTGATGCATGATGTATCAGTAGCTCCACCTAGTGATAATATTTTAAAAGCGATAGTAGCAGTTGGTTAAATAGGTAATACAATATAAAAAAAGCGGCTAAATAGCCGCTTATTAACTAAAAAACGCCTACCTTATTCAAAAAATAACGGGGCACGTTGTTTTTTACCAACTTCGTTCATCGTTGCTGCGTCGAACAAGCGGCCGTTGATCATGGTGTAATCAATTTTGTCTGAATCGCGGATGTTTTTCAGTGGGTCGCCATCTATAACCATTAAATCTGCCAGTTTACCGACTTCTAATGAGCCTACATTTTTATCTAAGCCTAGGTATTTAGCAGGATCGAGAGTTGATGATCGAATAGCCTCAAGCGGCGTCATACCACCTTGAGCAAACATCCACATTTCCCAGTGCGCACCTAAACCTTCACGCTGGCCATGTGCACCTAAATTAACCAGTACACCTAAATCTTGTAGTTCAGCTGCCACACGTGCATTGTTAAAGTGGTTATAGTGATGATCGGGCGCTTTAACACGACGCATTGAACGTGGTAATAATTGATTTTTTGGCACAAACTTGCTCAATCGAGGATGATTCCACACATCAGTTTTATCGTACCAGTAGTTTTCACCCCAAATACCGCCATAGGCAACCACCAATGTAGGCGTATAACCTACATCACTTTGTGACCACAACTGCTTAATATCATCATAAATATGTTCAACCGGAATGGAATGCTCAATCCCTGTATGCCCATCAACCACCATACTCAAGTTATGTTGTAATAATGAGCCCCCTTCTGGCACTACCATCATTTCAAGTTCACGACCAGCCTCTATAACTTGCTGACGCTGCTCTCTGCGAGGTTGGTTATAAGATTTAACACTAAACGCCCCTACTTTTTTCAAACGCTCTAAATGAAATTTAGCATCATCTAATGAATCAATATGCGAAGTATAACCAGGCATATTCGCTCCATATAAAATAGTACCAGTGGAGAAAATACGCGGGCCGACAATCATACCGGCTTTTTGCATTTCACTGGCAGTGAATATTTCAGTGGTGTCGTTTGATGGATCGTGGATGGTGGTAACACCTAGCGCAAGGCCTGCAAAGTTTTTCCAGTTTTGTTGTGGGATAATTTCATCGCTTGCTTGTGAGCCATGTGCATGTGCATCAACCATACCAGGCATAATTGTTTTGCCTGTTACATCAACAATCTTAGCATTTTTTGGAATGCTAATATCTGCAGCAGAGCCAATAGCTTTAATATGTTTACCATCGGTAACAATAACGCCATTTTCAATGACTTTTTCGCCGTCCATGGTAATAATTTTTGCGCCAGTTAAGGCAATCATGCCTTCTGGTTCAGCCATTTTTTTGCTAAAACCAATGTTAGTCCCGCTTTTGACTTTAACGCCTTGGTCATCGGCTTTATTAATAGCAAACATCCCCTCTAAACTTGCATGGTATAGTTCAGGGCCAAGTGTCCAATAGAGTTTATTGCTGTTGGTACTCCAGCTAATATTTTCACCAGCACGAACAGATAATTGCTCAATTGGAAATTGGCTGTCTTTAGGCCCAATATTAATGGTTTTACCACGCTCAACAAACGGTGTTACAAACACTTTAAAGCGCTCTGCAAATGCTAAATACTCACCATCAGGCGATACCCTAAATTCAGTGGCATGCTCTGATTCATAGAGTTTGCGCACTTTTTTACTTTCAAGCTCAACCACACTTAACGTTGGTTTAGGCCATGGACTCATAACATAAACACGATCGTTGGCACTACCAAACTGCGGTTGGTAACCACTTTTAGAAATTAGTTCACTCTTACCACCTTTAGTGCTAACACTGTAAATACCAGGGTGTAATGACCATTTAGGATTTAAAATGCTGCCGCCGCTGGCTTTACGATAAACTACAGTTTTGCCATCAGGGCTAAAGGTAGGCTCTACATATTTACCCGGTTCATCGGTGATAGTATCGCCGCGGCCACTGCGTGCAGAAACAACGCGCACTGTGCCTTGTTCATTATCGTCCCATGTGGTGTAGACAATTTTTTTGCCATCACGCGAGTACTGTGGAAATAACTCATAATGATCGGTTTGCTTGGTTAAACGTTTGATTTTTCCTGAGTCTAAATCGCGTTTATAAATATGACCCAGTGCTTCAAACAATGCCGTTTCGCCATCTGGGCTAATTTGTACATTTCGCAGCATTTTTACATCAAATTCTTCAGTATCGATATTTTGAGTAAATCGCACCGCTTTTTGAATTTTTTTCGTGGTGTCTATTTTGAATGCAATATCGCTGACAGATTTATCATCGACATTGAGTTTATGAATGGTGCCACCAGCCCAAAATACTAACTCTTCATTATCTGGTGTCCACGCAATTGTTGGGTATACCCCATGAATAGCCCATGTTTCTTGCATATCGCGCTCTAACTTGTCATATAGCTTGGTATGCTCACCGCTGGTTAAATCGTATAAGTACAAGCTAGTTTGAAAGTCATCACGCTTTACATAGGCAAGTTTTTTACCATCCGGTGACGGAGTTGGTCTGATTGCCCCACCCATACCACTAATAATCGTTTCTATTTCACCGGTTTCACGATCATAGCGCTTAATTTTATAAATACCCGCAACCGAATCTTTTGAGTAATGAAAGGTTTTACCTGGGGTGGCATCATGAGAAAAATAAACATAACGGCCATCAGGTGAAAACATCGGCTCACCTAAATCTTTTTGATCGTTTTCACGTTTAGTCAGTTGTACCCCTTTACCACCCGCTTTGTGATAAAGCCAAACTTCACCCGCGCCCAAAGAACGACTGGCGGTAAAGTGCTTACGTGCAACTAAATAATCGCCATCAGGGCTCCATGCCGGGCTATTAAGTAAACGAAACGTTTCGTCCGTTACTGCAGTTTGATTCTCGCCATTAACGTCCATAACCCAAATATTATCACCGCCCCCCTGATCTGAGGTAAATGCGATATGTTTACCATCTGGGCTAAAACGCGGCTGCATTTGCCATGCGATATCTGAGGTTATTTGAGTGGCTTTACCACCACTCATTGGCATAGTGTAAATATCGCCCAGTAAGTCAAATACTAAGGTTTCTCCATCAGGGCTTATATCTACATTCATCCATGTGCCTTGCTCTACACTAATAGAAGCATCTACAAATTGCCCTTTTGGTGAATCAACTTGCCATTTTTTTTCATCTGTTTGCTCTGCGTGTACTTGACCCAATGCCAATGAAACTGATAACGCAAGCGCTGTTTGCAGCATTTTCTTCATGCTTATCTCACTTATTATTGTTGCTGTGTGTTGCTCTATTACATGATTGCAACAAAAACGCTAGCAAGTTACCAGCGTAATAGGATGAAGTGCATAAAATTAATGCCAAACAATAGGATCAAATTGATAAAAATCTACCAGCAAACGGTAAATTTCAGGGTCATCGCGGCGTAAATCTGCGGGTTTTTCTAAAAACGTTTCGGTGATCACCGCAAAAAATTCTGCCTCATTTGTGGCTCCGTAGCTATGAATAACATGCGGCATGTTATAAGCAACGTGTGTTTTTAACTGCGAAAACGCTCGGCTAAATACCTTGCCCCATTGTTGATAGTGAGTCTGTGATGTAAGTAATGGCGTGCCGGTGGTTTTACCGGTCTCTTGATCAAGTTGATGCGCAAACTCATGAAACACTAAATTATGCCCGTCACTGGGTAAGCGGTTACCCTCAAGCACATCATGCCAGCTCAGCACCAGTGTGCCTCCTGGCCATGACTCACCTTGCCTTACGGTATTATGAAAACTAACAAGCCCTGCGTTATCGCGACTTGATTGAGGCGCATAATAGGCGCTGGGATAGAGTAAAATTTCCTTCACGTTTTTATACAAAGGCCAAGATTTATTTAGTACCAGCAGGCAAGCATCGGCGGCAATAATGAGTTTCATTGCTTCAGTTAGTTGCAACCCATCACAGCCAACAAAGCGCTTTTCATTTAAAAACCACACAATATGACGAGCCAACTTGGCTCGATCTGCATCAGTCATTTTGTTATAAATAGGCATAGCCCGCAGCAACAGCGCATGCTGTTGTGGGCTTAATGATAAATGACTGTATTTACGGCGCCACAGAGTATTTTGAATATCAGGCCAACGCCAAAAAATAACGACAAACGCAACAAGTAAGAAAATCAATAATCCGTTTACCATTTAATAGCCCTATAATTATCTATACAGTATTAATTGGTCCATAAAACTAGAATTCAATTATTTAACACTAAATAAAAAGCCACACATCTGTTAGAGCGTGGCCTTTTCTTTAACAAGTGAACTGTTTGTTTATTTATATCATTCTAGCGATACAAAGGCTGCCATGCACATGTACGATAGCCATATCGTTCAAAATAGAAACGATTACAGTTGGTGTCATAATTACTTGAGCCAACATCAATCCGATGCTCACTTATATATTTATTATGCAGAGAAACCTGTTGTCCATTATACAATAAAGTAAAATGAACATGAGGACCTGATGATTGGCCGCCCTCACACAATGCTTGATTATAATTATTTGCATAGCGACCTAACCATGCACCAGGTTGAACATAATCACCACTGCTATATTGAAGGTTTGACATGTGGTAGTAGTTGGTTGAATAGCCACTGGCGTGTGTTACTCGAATATTGCAGGAAGAAAAGCGAGTTACCGTTCCGCCATGCGCAGCTTGAACAAAAGGAGTATTAGCGCCCCAGCCACCAGAGCCATTGTTAAAATCAAGTGATGAGTATGGGTAGCCAGAACCTGTATTTGAGTGAGCGCCACCACTGTACCAATAGCCAGACGGCCACGGTAAATTCATTTCAAAACTAGTGGCTAAAAGTTGTTTTTCATTATTTTGATCTACACTATTCAATGAACGTTGCAATTGACTAGTGTTACTAGGAAATACACGGTCAAACGTAGCTAAAAACTCAGTCAAAGTCTGTTGATTATTTTTAGAGTTTGATGCCAGTCTATCGCTATCTGCAAACAGACTTACTAGAGCCGCAGTTGCAGCTGTGCTACTCGTAGTTTGGGTTGCCTGATTTCGTTTTTTTAACTTATCTTGTGACTCTTGCCACTGCTTATATGCATAAAAGCGTTGACTTAATTTCATCACTACGTCTTTTACTTGCGCATCAAAACCACGCTTGTCTGTTATACCAGCTAAAGGGTTCTCAATATCAGCATTTGGGTTTGAAAGTAAGCCACTTTGTTGCTCTATCAGCGCTAAAATTACTTTTGGATTAATGCTGGTATAACCTGCCCAGTGTAAAATGAGCTCTTTTTTATCTTCAATTGCTGACGCATGTAAAGAAAAAAAGTTATCCCAATCTTCGTTTAATAATGAGTCATTAAACACAAATTGCGTATCATCAATAGTCAGTAAAGAGTTAAGCTTGAGTGATGCTAAAGCCTGTTTAGTAAACAAAAAGTCATCATGCTTATCGCCTTCTGCTAATACCACGGGTGAGGCCCCTAGAAGACTTGCGAATGTAATATTAATTATCTTGTTTTTCATCTTATATTCCTTAAGTAAAAAGCAAAAAAACCCCTAATGGGTACACAAGGTATAGCACCCAAATTAAAATAAAGTTAATTAATATTACTTATGCTTACATATAATTACTTAATGAATTAACTTAACCTAAACAAATAATAAAGAAGTTGAAATTCTCTATATGATAAAAGCTGTCGGAAAAACGATTTAACGCATTAAAGCAGCTCTTTTTAGGAAGCTATGCACTCAACCCTATTTCGGCCATTGTTTTTTGCCTTGTATAAAGCTTGATCAGCACGAGATAATAACCGATCATAATCATCGACATTATCTGAGTCAGAAACACCAAAGCTCACGGTTACGCTAAGCCCTTGGGCAATAGACGAAAAGTCTTTATTTTCAATTTCTTTGCGTAATTGTTCACATAATTGCTGTGCTTGCACAGTATTCATGTCAGGAAATACAAATGTAAATTCTTCACCGCCCCAACGAGCCACTTCTTGCTCGCCTTCACAATGCGCTTTAAGAATATTGGCGACTTCACATATAACCTGATCACCAATCAAATGAGACCAACCATCATTAATGCGTTTAAAGTGGTCAATATCCATAATGGCAATCGCAAGCGGAGTATTACGCGCTTTAAAATCTGTAAAGTTGTCGGCCAGCCAACCATCAAATGCCCGGCGATTCGGTAAGTCGGTGAGTTGATCATGGGTAGCTTGATAAGCAAAGGCACTTGCTTGCTCTTGCAGTGCTTGGGTTTGCTTCACCACTCGGCTAGTTAGCTCTTTTTCTACTTGCTTATAGCGATACAAGCGATAACGATATGCACTATATATGACAACCACAAAAATAAAAAACACCACTAGCTTAAAGCTGGTTTTTTGCCAAAAATGCGATTGAATTTCAAAATGAATCACTTTGTCATTTTGCTGCCAATCGGTATTAGGATAGGCAGAACGCACTGCAAATGAATATTTCCCCGCGGGTAAGTTAGTATATTCAGCTGTTGCAATATGAAAACGATCAACCCATTCATCGTTAAAGCCTTTCATTTTTGTTTGAAAGTTTAATCGCTGCGGCATGATAAAACTTAAGCCCGCATAATGGAACGACAGTCGTGTAACTCCAGGTGGCAAAACAAGTGTGTCACCATCAACAGGCAATAACATGGGTTTACCATCTACAGAGAAACTTTCTACAATAGTTGGTAACGGTATCTCGGTGGCTTCTTTTAATCGCGCGGGTTTAACCGTACTCACCCCTTTTGCGGTGGCAAACCAAATAGTACCATCTGAATGCGCTGTAGCCGAAGGCGTTGACCCTCCATTGGCTTGCGCACTGAGCATGCCATCGCCCTCATCGTATAATTGGAAAGCTAGCGTCTGACTACCTTTTGTAGCTGAATCTAGTAGCTGATTAACCTGCTTATAATTAACTTCAATAATGCCACGGTTACTTGATAGCCAAAGTGAATCTTTAAAGGGCACAATTTGAAAAAGCTTATCAACCGGTAATCCTAACTCCCTCCCTAAAATAGTCATATGGCCATTTGAATGTTGATAACGCAATAAACCTCTATCGGTCGCCATCCAGGTATATTTATCGTCAATATAAAAGCCAAACGCATATTTAGCCGAAAACGCTTTAGGGAACTGAATTGGTTGAAATTTCTCCGTATTGGTATTGTAAACCACTACGCCATTGCCAGTGCCTATCCAAATATTTGCCCTCTTATCCTCACTCAAAGCTAGAATAAAGCCACTCGGCAACTCTTTCTCATTAGTAAATTGGTCTAAACTGCCGTCGGTATTAACTCGCGTTAACCCCATGGCTGAACCTACCCATAAACGATTTTTTGAATCAAAAAGTAACGAGCGTACTTCATTACTACCAAGCCCATTATCACGATTTAAGTAAGGTACAAGCTCGTTATTAACCACCTTTAAAACACCTGAAGTGTAAGTACCGACCCAAACATCACCTTGGCTTTGTTCAAGTAAGCTCAATACTGAATAAGGAGAGCCTTGCTTAGTTCCTTTAATATGGGTAATTTTATTGTTTTGCAGCCGATCTAAACCTGTACTTCCCCCTATCCATAAACTGCCATCAGAATGTGAAAGTACCGTGCGTACGTAGTCGCTAGATAAGCCTCGCTTTTTTCCCCACGATGAAAACGGGGCTTCTCTTAATCTAAATACACCCGCGTTGGTACCTACCCAAATACTGTTTTCTCTGTCTTGCAATAATGACAATATGCGGTTTGCAGGTAAGCCATTTTTAGCATCTAATTGTTCTATGCCATCAACACTAAGCCTAAATACCCCTTTATTAATAGTGCCAAACCATAAATCACCATGGTTATCTTCTAATAAACTAGAAATCGACTCAGCACTAAGCTGTGGATGGGGTGACTCGAACACATTGCCATTTAATACTCGCGCACCTCTTTCACTACCAATAACAAGGCGTCCTTCACGGGTAATCAATAGAGTATATACAGGTGCATCTGGCAAACCATGATGTGGAGTCATCAATGTAGCCGTGTAGTTAACTATTTTATACAGCCCATCACTAGTTGCAGCCCATATAGTGCCCTGCTTATCTTCAATTATTCTATAAGCACTAACGTTTTGTATTATTGGGATATCTTGAGTGCTTTTGGCAGGTCGATAAAACACACCATCATTTTCAAGTGCCAACCACAAATCCTCGTTTTTACTCTTAAATACGTGATTAACCATTGCTTGGGCATTAGGTTGAGTGTCCCATTGTCGGTGCTGATATAAACTAATACCGCCGCGCGCTCCGGCTATGAGTAAGCCGCCATCGGATGTGGGGGTAAGCGCACGTACGCCTGAGTCAGGCAAATCGGTAATTTCTGAGCGGGTAAATAGTTTAAATTCTTGACCGTTAAAGCGGGCAAGCCCTTCCCAAGTACCTACCCATAAATAGCCATCTTGTGTTTGTGCAAGGCTATTAATGCTATTGTGAGGAAGGCCCGAACGGGTATTCCACGTTTCAAAAAAATAATCGCGCAACGGCAGCCGAGTCTGTTGCTGAGCATTAACAGTAAAAATCACCAACAAGAAACATAAAATCACCAAGCGATTCATCAGACACTGCCTTTATAATTATTAGTTTTTATATTTGAGTAAATTCAAGGTGAAAATTTAATTAGAAAACATCACCAACAAATAATAACATAAGATTTACAACTTTTTCATTAAGTATTATCACTCAAACTATCAAATGTATGTTGCAATCGTTGGATGAACTTAGCCACATGTAGTCCATCTAATAACGCATGATGGACATCAATTGATAGTGGCATTTCGCCTGTGTCGGGGTTGTATTGACCAAACACAAATTTAGGGATGCCACAGCTTTGGCCCTGGGTAAACGCATGCGAAAAGCTGCTAAAGTTTAACCAAGGTAAAACAGAAACGTGAATTAAATCAGCTTGTCCTTCAGTTGCTGCAAAGGCATCAGAAAACAGCGGGTTTAACCTTGCTTCATGACTAATCGCTTTTGCTTTATTAACAAACTCATTTAACGAGTTTTGCTGTTTAAAATAACTAAAGCGAAACGAGTCATCATCGGCAAGCTCAACAACACTCGCGCGCATGGTGTTTAAATAATAAGGTTTTTGATTAACAATACGCAGCATCATCGGCTCATACTCATGACATGCTTTTAATAAGCAATAAACATAACCATGAAAAAAAGCACGATTAGTTTGCTTACACACGGTATATAGCTTTTTAGCATTGAGTCTTACACACACATTAAAATAAGGCTGAGTGAAGTTTTGAAACAATTCAAAATGTTGTTTGCGCGGCCACTGATCAAAATCAATAGCCCGAAGAGATAAATCGGCAGAGGACATAAATTATACACAGAGCAAAAGTAAAATTTTACCTCGCTTTGCCTATATTCGCATTAACTAAAATGATGCTTTGGGTGTAGTTATACCAAAGTCTTATATAGGCATAAAAAAAGGAGCGATATTCGCTCCTTAGTTGAACTAAATAAAAACTTAAAGTCCGTTTTCAATAATTTCTTGAGCAAGCTCATCAGCAATTAAATGCGTTGATTTTTGTTCTTTTTCACTACGGGTAAAGATTTCGCTTAATGTATCGAAAATTTTCTCTACGTGTTTATTAGACGCCTCTTTACTGTAACCTTCAGGCGCTGTTTCGTAATACACGTTAATAATACCGCCTGCATTTATTACATAATCTGGTGCGTATAAAATACCTTTTTCACGTATAATTTCACCATGGCGTGATTCTGCAAGCTGATTATTTGCACATCCTGCTATTATAGTTGCTTTTAAACGAGGGATCGTTGTGTCATTAATAGTGGCACCTAACGCACAAGGCGCATACACATCAACATCTAAGTCGTATATTTCATCAATACCAACCGCTGTTGCACCAAAATCGTTGACTACACGCTCTACCGCTGCTTGGTTAATATCGGTAACAAATAATTCTGCACCAGCTTCAGCCAAGTGCTTACATAATCCATAAGCTACAGCACCTAAACCTTGCACAGCTACTTTAATGCCTGAAAAATCTTGAATGCCGCGCTGATGATGAAGCGCTGCTTTCATACCTAAAAACGTGCCGTAAGCTGTAAATGGCGATGGGTTACCACTTTTACCTTCAAGGCCTAGCACGTAATTTGTTTCTTTGTTCATTAACGCCACATCATCACACGTGATATTTACGTCTTCTGCTGAGTAGTAACTGCCATTTAAACGCTCTAATTGACGACCAAATGCACGAAACAACTGTTCAGACTTGATCTCTTTTGCATTGCCAATAATAACTGACTTACCACCACCAAATGGCAAGCGTGCCACAGCATTTTTATAGGTCATCCCTTTTGATAAGCGCAATACGTCGTAAACTGCATCCTCATCGTTGGCATAATCCCACATTCTACAACCACCTACAGCTGGGCCTAAATTTGTGTTATGTACCGCAATAATAGCCTTTAAACCAGACGCTTTGTCTGAACAAAAAACCACTTGTTCATGGTTATCAAATTCAACTTGATTAAATACAACCACTTTAAATACTCCGAAAATAATGGGCCCTTTTGGGCAAGCACGCTACAAATTGACGAGACTTTATCACTTCAGTTGATGGTTCGCCATACTATGAGTAGATAAACCAAATAAACCGCACTCAATAGAAAAATAAAACGGTTTATCGCGATAAATAAGCATAAAAAATTTAATAATAATTATATTATTAAGTATAAAAGCTAAAAACGTCATCGCGATTAAAGTTTACGCTTACGTGAACGTCACTTTGAATTTATATGTAAACTTAATAGTACATCTTGAAAAAGAACACTACATCATAAAATACAATGGGTTATATAATAACTGTCTGCGCAGTATAAACTGGTCTGAGGTGTTTAAGTATCTGCAAATTTTAAAAATAAAAAAACGAGCACAGGGTGCTCGCTTTTATGATTACTGTTTATGCAGAAAACTTACTTCATTTTACTGTCTAGTTCTTCAATTTTTGCTTTCCAAATTGCAGGACCTTGGGTGTGAGCATTTTCACCTTCGCTGTCAACGGCAACCGTTACTGGCATATCTTCTACTTCAAATTCGTAGATAGCTTCCATACCTAAATCTTCAAAGGCAACAACACGTGCTTTTTTAATTGCTTTAGATACTAGATAAGCCGCACCGCCTACAGCCATTAAATACACTGACTGATGCTTTTTAATAGACTCAACCGTTGCAGGGCCACGTTCAGCTTTACCAATCATTCCCACGATGCCTGTTTTTTCTAACATCATGTCAGTAAATTTGTCCATACGAGTAGCCGTTGTCGGGCCAGCAGGACCTACTGCTTCATCGCCTACTGCATCCACAGGACCAACGTAGTAAATAAACTTGTTATCAAAATCAACACCTTCAGGTAAACCTTCCCCTGAGTTGATCATATCTTGCAGACGCTTATGAGCAGCATCTCGACCCGTTAAAATAGTACCTGAGAGTAAAACGGTTTCACCCATTTTCCATTCTTTAGTGTCTTCTTTAGTCAGGGTATCTAAATTAACACGGCGTGTGCCCTCACCGACTTCGAAAGTCACTTCTGGCCAGTCTTCTAATTTAGGTGCTTTTAAATTCGCAGGGCCTGAACCATCAAGTGTAAAGTGAACGTGGCGCGTAGCAGCACAATTTGGGATCATAACCACTGGTTTTGAAGCCGCGTGAGTTGGCGCCGTTTTAATTTTAATATCAACAACCGTGGTTAAACCGCCAAGACCTTGCGCACCAATACCTAATTTATTCGCACGTTCAAAAATTTCTAAACGCAGCTTTTCTTCTGTTGTTTCTGCGCCGCGCTCAATGAGTTCATGAATATCAACCGGATCCATTAATGACTCTTTCGCCATTACCGCTGCTTTTTCTGCAGTGCCACCAATACCTATGCCTAGCATACCTGGTGGACACCAACCCGCCCCCATTGTTGGTAACGTTTTTTCTACCCACTCGGCCACATCGTCAGATGGGTTTAACATCACCATTTTACTTTTGTTCTCTGAGCCACCACCCTTAGCAGCCACCATCACTTCAACTTTATCGCCTGCAACTAAGTCAATGTGTACCACTGATGGCGTATTATCTTTAGTATTTTTACGTGTTCCCGCAGGGTCGGCAACAATCGATGCACGCAATGGGTTATCTGGATTTAAGTACGCACGACGCGTCCCCTCATCAACCATTTGTTGTACTGTTAAGTCGGTTTTATCCCAATTAACATCCATACCTATTTTTACGAAACAGGTGATGATCCCAGTATCCTGGCACAGCGGACGCTTACCTTCTGCCGACATACGCGAGTTAATTAAGATTTGTGCAATCGCATCTTTAGCGGCTTTGCTTTGCTCTTTGTTATACGCTTTTTCTAGCGCTTGAACAAAATCAAGAGGGTGGTAAAACGAGATATATTGCAAAGCATCTTCAATGCTATCAATAAAGTCTTGCTGACGAATTGTACTCATAGTGGTTCCTTAAGTTGTTGTTACGCACGCTGCACGTAAGCGATATCAAACCCGTGACGGTGGTTCGAACTGTTTTCAACCACAGCGCTCACTAAACGCTGCCAAATAAATTTGACTTATGATACCCTCCCAGCCCGTTTCGAGCCAGTTCTTAAAGGGATAGTAAATGCTAAACAATAAAAAAAATTGTGTTGAATTAGCCATATCACAAAATTGTATAGAGGTATTTTCGCATTTTGCTCATTTGCCCTACGCCATTTTGCTAGATTCGGGTGATAGCGATCACATTAACAGTCGTTTTGACATAATTGCTATTGAGCCTCAAAGCACTCTGGAAGTTAAAAATAATCTAACCGTTTTTAATAACCAAGCGAGTGCTAAAAGCTGCTTTGAAATAATGAACGATGAATTAGCAAAGCTCGATACAACAAAAGCCGTCCACAATTTACCCTTTAACGGTGGCTGGCTTGGTTATTTTGGTTATGACTTAGGGCGTACCATAGAGCAACTACCAAGCAACGCTCTTAACGACATTGATTTACCGCAAATGGCCGTTGGACTTTACCTTGATGCACTGATTTACGATAAACAACTACGTAAGTGGTTTTATATTTCGCAACCCAATGTAAATCGTCTCTCGCAGTATCAGCAGCATTTAGCGCAACCACCTAAACATGAAAGCTTTTCGCTTACATCACAGTGGCAGTCAAATATGAGTCAGAGGAGTTATAGCGAAAAGTTTGCCGCGATTGAAGAATACTTAAAAAGTGGTGATTGTTATCAAATTAACCTAGCGCAGCGTTTTAGCGCACATTACCAAGGGTCTCCTTGGGCGGCCTATGTTAAATTAACGCAGGCCAATAAAGCGCCTTTTTCTAGTTTTATAAATCATCCGCAAGGCGCTATTTTATCAATATCACCCGAGCGTTTTATTGCTGTACATGACAACCAGGTAGAAACAAAACCTATTAAAGGCACGCTACCACGTAAAGCCGATGCTTTAGAAGATGCCAAACAAGCCACATTACTGGCAAACTCCAGTAAAGACCGCGCTGAAAATGTCATGATAGTAGACCTGCTACGAAATGATTTAGGTAAAGTCGCAAAACCGGGCTCTGTTGTTGTACCTTCTTTATTTGCTATTGAAAGCTTTCCGGCAGTACACCATTTGGTAAGTACAGTTACATCCATCCTTGATGAAGGAAAAACAGCAGTCGATCAACTTGAAGCTGCATTCCCTGGAGGGTCTATTACCGGGGCACCAAAAGTGCGCGCAATGGAAATAATAGAAGAGCTGGAGCCACACAGACGCAGTATTTATTGTGGCTCTATTGGCTATATTAGCGCCTGCGGTAATATGGATACCAGTATTACCATTCGAACTTTAGTTACTCATCATCAGCAAATATATTGTTGGGCTGGCGGTGGCATTGTTGCTGATTCAAAAGTCGAATTGGAATATCAAGAAACATACGATAAAGTAAATAAAATACTCCCTATATTAAATGAAGGTCGCTTTGAATAGTGAAACCATTTCGGCTCGTTTTCAATTAAACCGCAGTTTAGCCGTGGATCAGCTCAAAGATAATAAAAAAAAGCGCGCCAGTGCAGTGATGCTACCTTTGATTGATATAGATAACGAAGCACATGTTTTATTGTGTAAGCGGCCAACCTATTTACATCACCACCCTGGGGAGATTTGTTTACCGGGTGGTAAATTTGAAATTAATGATGTTAACCTGCGCACCACGGCACTGCGTGAATTACATGAGGAGCTAAACATTCCCCCGCATAATGTTCAAGTTTTAGGCCAGCTGCCGGAATACTCTACCCTTACTGGATTTACTATACGTCCTTTTGTGGGCTTAATTAAAAAAGAAACGGTATGGGAGAACGATCATAACGAAGTACAAGCCAGCTTTTTACTCTCTATAAAAGCGCTGAACAACGAAGCTAATTGGCAACCAATCCCCTTTGAACGTAATGGAAGAGCCCTAACTTTAAATGGCTTTATCACTCCTCACGGGCTTTTGTGGGGTGCCACAGCCAGCATTATTAAAAACTTTACAAAACAACTCGCCATACCAGTTTAAATCTTTGCTAATAAGGGTTACACACCTGCATTTCCACGTTATTATAGTCGACCGTTCAAAGAACAGCTTAATGCTGAGAAAACTAAGTAGAGACACACATTATGATCAGTGCATTTGACATGTTTAGCATTGGTATTGGCCCCTCATCGTCACATACCGTCGGCCCAATGCGTGCATCACGCTTATTTGTTAATGACCTAGATGAGCAACAACTATTAGCAAATGTAACCGATGTAAAAGTAGAGCTTTACGGCTCACTGGGGCAAACAGGTGTTGGTCATGGTTCGGGAAAAGCAGTGATCCTTGGCCTAGCCGGTTATGATCCTGAAACCATTGATGCCGATTTAGTGGACGATATTTTAGCAAAAATAGAAAATGAGCAGGTTATTTATCTAAACCAAACTCATAAAGCTAAATTCCCTAAACAAGGCGCTATTGTTTTTCATCGCAGAAAAACACTCCCTAAACATTCCAACGCAATGGAAATTATTGCCTATAACAATGACGAAAAAGTATATAGCAAAGTTTACTACTCTATTGGTGGCGGGTTTATTGTTACAGATGAAGAGTTTGAAAAAGAAAAACAAGCGGCCTTAGATATTCGCGAAGAAAACCCTGCCCCGTTCCCGTTTGGAACGGCTAAAGAATTACTCGAAATGTGTAAAGAGTCGGGTTACAGCGTATCAACGTTAATGATGAAAAACGAAAAAACCTTACGCAGTGAAGAAGCCATAAAAGATGAATTATTTAATATTTGGCAAGTAATGAAAGCCTGTATTGAACGTGGTATGCGTACCGAAGGTATTTTACCTGGTGGTTTGAAAGTAAAACGCCGTGCACCAAGCTTATATTTAAAGCTCAATGTAGAAGTGAGTAACGATCCACTTCGTGCTATGGATTGGGTTGATTTATTCGCATTAGCAGTGAATGAAGAAAATGCAGCAGGCGGTCGTGTGGTTACTGCACCAACAAATGGTGCAGCTGGTATCCTACCAGCCGTATTAATGTACTACCATACTTTTATCAAAGAAGTTGATCGCGACATTGCTACTCGGTATTTATTAACCGCGGCCGCTATTGGTATTTTATACAAAAAAAATGCCTCTATCTCAGGTGCTGAAGTGGGTTGCCAAGGTGAAGTTGGTGTTGCCTGTTCAATGGCTGCTGGTGCGCTGACTGAAATTGTTGGTGGTAACGTGGTACACGTAGAAAATGCCGCTGAAATTGGCATGGAACATAACTTAGGATTGACCTGCGACCCAGTGGGCGGCTTAGTGCAGGTACCTTGTATTGAGCGTAATGCAATGGGCGCTATTAAAGCAATTAATGCTTCTCGTCTTGCTATTCGCGGTAGTGGAGAACAAAAAGTATCGCTTGATAAAGTAATTAAAACCATGCTCGATACCGGTAACGATATGAAAACAAAATACAAAGAAACCGCTCGCGGTGGATTAGCTGTTAACATTATCGAGTGCTAATTAGATAGCATAAAAAAAAGCCGCTTAGTTGCAAAACTAAGCGGCTTTTTCATTACTGTTTATGGCGGTTATTTAACTGGCAATTCGATATCAGCAAATAATTTATCAACATCGTCTTGATTACGCAGCAAACTTGCTCGCTCTACTCGCTCTTTGGTTAAATGCGGTGCAAAACGTTCGATAAAGTCATACATGTAGGTACGTAAAAAGCTACCTTTTCTAAAACCAATCTTAGTGGTGCTTGCTTCAAATAAATGGCTAGCATCAATGCACACTAAGTCGTTGTCGTTTACCTGATCAATTGCCATAGATGCAACCACACCGACACCTAATCCCAGGCGCACATACGTTTTAATAACATCGGCATCGGTGGCGGTAAATACAATATGCGGCTCAAGCCCATAGGCGTTAAATGCTTTATCAAGCTCTGAGCGACCAGTAAAACCAAATACATAAGTGATCAAAGGATACTGCGCTATATCTGCCACCGTTAAGTTATCGACTTTTTTCGCAAGGGGGTGATCTTTAGCAACCACAATACTGCGATTCCAGTGATAACAAGGCAACATAACTAAATCTGAATATAAGTGCAGTGCTTCAGTAGCAATCGCAAAATCTGCATCACCGCGCGCAGCTGCATCCGATATTTGCTGCGGCGTACCTTGGTGCATATGCAGTGACACTGCTGGGTATTTTTGGGTAAAGCCTTGAATTACGCTTGGTAACGCATAACGTGCTTGGGTGTGCGTAGTCGCAATATTAAGTTTACCTTGATCGGGCAGCGTATGTTCATTAGCAACCGCTTTAATGCCCTCAACTTTTGAGAGTATTTCTCGCGATATGTTAATGATTTCTTCGCCAGCACCTGTAACGTGAGTTAAATGTTTACCACTACGGCCAAAAATTTGTACACCTAGTTCATCTTCTAACATACGTACTTGCTTAGAAATACCAGGCTGGGAGGTAAATAAACTCTCAGCGGTAGCTGAAACATTTAATTTATGATTTTGAACTTCTACGATATATCTAAGTTGTTGTAATTTCATGGCTATGTAGTTTCGTTATAATTCACATTGACAGATAAAAGCGCACCCTAATTAATAGGTAACTATATAAAAGGCTGATTAAGGTTACACAATGTAACAATTAATTTATTGAAATTTCAGGTTAACACAATAAATAAAGTTGAGATAGCAATGATTATCAGCAAACAAAACATAACACATTAAGATTTAAACGCTTTATGCATGGTGTTTTTTTTAGTTAATCGGCGCAAAGTTTCCCACCTTTTATATATTTAATGTAAGATTAGATAATAAGGTTAAGAATTTGAGAATTATAACATGATCGTTTCCATTATAATTGTATTAATTGTTGCGCTTATCGTCATTGCACTGTGGGTTAGTGCTGTTCAACAACACAAAGAAAAACAAGAAGCTGAACGACGTAAAGAGCTAACAAAACAAAAAGCTATCATTGAAGAAACTGAAGAGGCGTTAATGAATAGCGCTAATATCCCACTTTCAGAAGCAACTCAGCGAATATTACAACGTCGTATTCATGATGCGCTAAGTAATATGGTGTCTATTTCAAGCGGTGGTAGCGGACTAAAAAACCGCTTAAAAGAAGCAAAAGAGCGACTACAAAATCCGATTCAAGACGGCTCGGATGGTTTTGTTTTACCAGGTAATGACAAGCAACTGATATCACTAATACAGGGTATAAAAAAGCTCCGTACTATTATCCGTTCTGAGCACAACAAAGGGAAAGTTGACAGCCAAGCGTTTATTGCAGAAGACAAACGCCTTGAGAAGCTACAACTAAGAATCAACATTGAAAGCCAGATAAAACGTGGTCTAGCAGCTCAAACAGCCGGTATGGTAGGCTCTGCTAGGCAGTACTTTGAAAAAGCAGCTGCCACACTTAACAGTGTGTCATTTAATGATGATTACATTACTGCAAAACGAGTTGAAGTTGAAGGCTATCTAGAAACAATAAGCACTGAATTAAAGGCATCAAACGCTACATCATTGAAGAAAAAGAACGAACAAGAGCAAGATGATTTAGACGTACTGTTTGCACCGAAAAAGAAATGGTAATCCATTACCTAATAAAAAAGCCCATACAACTGTATGGGCTTTTTTATAACTGAAATTTAGTCACTATATAAATTTACATACCCAAACTAAATCTAGCTATTTAACAAAAGCATTAAGATAAAAATGCAAACTTAATAATAAACAGTGCCGTTAAAATCCAAACACTAATACTTACCTGATCTTTTTTACCACACAGTACTTTAACCGCTGTATAAGAAATAAAACCCAGTGCAATACCGTGTGCAATTGAAAAGGTCAATGGAGTCATTAACAATACAACACTCACTGGAATTGCATCAGTCATATCATCCCAGTTTACAAACTTTAAGTTTTGTAGCATTAGAACGGATACATATAAGATTGCCCCTGCTGTTGCGTATGCGGGTACCATTTGTGCCAAAGGTGCAAAAAACATCATTAATAAAAAGCAGCAACCTACAACTACAGCCGTTAAGCCCGTTCGGCCCCCCACTGATACTCCCGCTACAGATTCTATATAAGAAGTTGTTGTTGAAGTTCCCAGCATTGCACCGGCAATGGTTGCAGTGCTATCAGCGCTTAATGCGCGACCTAAGCGCGGCATATTGCCGTTTTTATCTGCTAGACCCGCTTTTTGAGTAACCGCTACCAACGTGCCTGAGGTATCAAATAAATCAACAAATAGAAACGCAAAAATAACACTCAACATAGACAGTTCAAAAGCAGCACTAAAATCAAGTTGCATAAAAGTCGGCATTATTGAAGGTGGCATTGCAACAACACCATGATATTCAACTAATCCCATCGACACTGCTATCGCGGTAACGAGTAAAATACTAATAAGCACGCCGCTTTTAAAGTCACGATAAAGTAATGCCGCAATAATAAAAAAACTAAAAATAGCTAATAGCGGACCCGGTGACGTTATATCGCCTAGCTGCACAAGTGTTGCTGGGCTTGATACAATAATACCAGCACTTTTCAGCGCAATAAGTGCCAAGAATGCACCAATACCGGTTGCTATTGCTTGTTTGAGCACCAGGGGGATTGCATTAATAATCCACTCTCGCACCTTAAATAAGCTTAATATTAAAAATATACACCCTGACATAAACACCGCGCCCAGCGCTGCTTGCCAGCTATAGCCCATACCTAGCACCACGCCATAGGTAAAAAATGCATTTAATCCCATACCCGGTGCCAATGCCAATGGATAATTGGCCCACAACCCCATAATAAAACACCCTATTGCAGCGGCAATACAGGTTGCAACAAAGGCAGCACCTTGGTCCATGCCTGCTTCTGCAAGCATAGCTGGGTTAACGAATACGATATAAACCATCGTAATAAATGTAGTCATACCGGCAATACATTCACGGCGAACCGAAGAATCATTTGCACGGATTTTGAATAAGGCTTCGAGCATAATAAACTTGTGGTTGTAAAAAGTGGCGAGATTTTAGCATAAAAATAACTTTTTACAGGACATTTTACCTTGCTATATACTAAACTAGCTAAGTGATTAAAATAACAAACGAAGTAGCATGATCAAAACGACACCAAGTGGCCAAGACTTAGAGCAACAATTAGACAACATTCTTTCTTTTGTAACGCAACCAAGCGATGCAAATCCCCCTGCGAGCTCTAAAAACACCGATCAAGACACATTAAATAAAGCTCTTTATTACCTTAAAAATGAACAAGGCGCCTTAGCCGCAAAATGGATGCGTTTAGCAGCAATGGCAGGAAACTATCGTGCACAGTTTTACTTAGGGCTATTTTTCATTAAAGGCCAAGGTGTGCCACAAAGTGTATTTCATGGGGCTGCGTGGCTCAGCTTAGCTAGTAGCCAAGGATATGAGCCAGCAATAGAGGCAATGAGCGATATACGCAAACACATTAGTACCAAACGACTTAAAGACGCCCAGTGTTATGCCGCCAGCTTATATGAACAAATTCATCAGTTACAATTTTCACATTTGATCCCTATAAGTCACGAAAAATAGTTTTACTACCTAGTAACTCATTCTATCTGTAAATTAATTAAGCGTTTTATAAGTTAAATGCAACAACGCTTAATTTTTTAAACTACTGTATACCTCATGCATTTCAAGATTTATTTAGTTATAGATTAAAAAGCTACCGTCAAAAGTATTCATCCCCAAAAATTATAATCTATTGTTATATATGAACTATTTATTTTTAAATAGTTTCATTATCGTGCTCAGCTGAATAACTGTACAAAAAAATAGCAAAAAACACTTGCACCAAACAACTGTATAAACTACTGTATACATGTACTGTATAAAAACCCAGTGAGTGAGACGATTATGTTACAGCCTATTACCGTAAGAACAGTTAAGAGCTACCAACAAGATGACCAATCTGATTGTGTTAACGTTGTACAAATTGAAGATGAGATTTCAGCGACCTTTGAATTATTAAAAGTATTACACCAATACAATAGCTTAAATGCATGGACACTTTTAATTGCGCCAGACCATGTACCTAGTAAAGCGTTACTTGATTCATGTTCAATTGATACCAGTAAATTATTAGTTATACGCCAAAAACATTTAGTTAATATAGAGTATGTTTTAAGTTCTGCACTTCACAATGGAAATTTTGCAGCGGTGATCACCTGGACCGACATAATAAATAATCAGCAACTATCACAGTTATCATTAAACCTGAGCCATACACGCACTAAGCTGTATTGCTTTAGCAAAAAAAGCGCTCAAGCTGAGATTTCACTAACGCAATAAGCTTGGTAAACTAGCGTTTTAATACACAGTACATTTATTATGACCTCTAACGCCCTACTATGTTTTTGTGGCAGTCAGCAACTTTATGCTGATTGCTGTGAACCTTTTCATTTAAAAACCAAACAGCCACAAACACCTGAGCAACTTATGCGTGCTCGCTACAGTGCATATGCGGTTAAAAACGCGGCTTTTGTTCGTGAAAGTTACGCAAAAGAAAAGCAAGCTGAAAACTCACTATCAGAAATTAAGGACTTTGCAACTAGTTGCCGCTTTATAAACTTAACCGTATTAGATTCTGGTTATAATGATGAAACAGGGTTTGTAAAGTTTAAAGCCCATTACTTTTATCAAGACTTGTATTGCGAGCTGGCTGAGCATTCAAAGTTTATTAAAGAAGATGAACAGTGGCGATACCTTGATGGTGAGATCACACCGGTTGCTGATATTAAAGTGAAACGCAATGATACTTGTCCTTGCGGCAGTAATAAAAAGTATAAAAAGTGTCATAGTGTATAAGTAACAACCACAAAAAATGGGCCACTTGGCCCATTTTCACAAACTACACTAAACGCAACTTAGCGCTTTATTCATCATCACCTTCATCGAAGTCTTGACGCTGTGCAGGTCTTGCTAAAATCTCTAAGTAGAAAGAGGTTAAACCTTGCTTTTCAATTTCACTGATGTGATTGTTAATTTCAGCAACGTGAACCACTTGGGCCTCTTCAGCCGTGTTACCAAACTTACAATCAAATGCCCAGTAGTCGGCATCAACAGGTAAAGTTTTATTACGTTCTCTTTTCAAATATTTTTTCACTTCATGCTTTGCAGCATCAACCATACGAGGGTATTTGATTTTCTCATGATTCAGCGTGAATGTTTTCTTCATTACGTTCCTAATTACCTTGGTTTAATGATAATGGCATTTAATGTCATACCATTTGCGCCATTATAGCAATTGCATTTAAATTTTGGATGCTTTTTTTATATTAAATCGGTTATTAAAATAAAGTACCTACAAAACCACTAATATAAACACAGTTTATTACAATCTAATGGCGCTTAAAAAACAGCATTTAATGTAATTTAATTAGGCACTAAACAAATGTAATGGCTGGTGGAGGGCTTCATTTTGTAAATCATCATAAAATGCTGCGGCATCCATTTGCATATTTGAGAGCGGCATATCACTGTTTTTAATTCGCCGACGTACCGCCAGTTCACAATTATCAATCACGTTAAGCGGAATATGATTTTTATCATCTCGAATATTTAACGGTTCAGGCTTTAAGCACTGAGTTAACTTTATATCACTCATCCCTATAGCGCTTCCCATTTTTGCTAAAAGTTCCGTGTTATTTTTGCCAATTAACATATTAAAGGTATCTGGCGCTAATGGCTGCTTTGGGCCCGCACCAAATTGCTTTCGCAAGGTCTCTTCATCAGCTTGGTAACCACTTGCATCACTTTTAGGTAAGTGAAACTCACTAAAATCAAGCGCGTCATGAGAGAGCATTGCTAATAAAAGTGCAAACTCGCCTCGGCGGTTATCGTGCACACTTTCATTAAGCCTCGTTTTTAACTGGCTCTCCGTGATTAACAAATCACCAACCTGCATAGACTTTAGCCTATTTAACTAATTAATAAGTATTTATCGGCTAAATTTGAATTTTCTTTAGCTTTTTTCTTTACTTAAATAAGAAGTTTGCTATTATCTGCCGCGTTGCATTGGAGGGGTTCCCGAGCGGCCAAAGGGATCAGACTGTAAATCTGACGGCTCAGCCTTCGCTGGTTCGAATCCAGCTCCCTCCACCACTTTTCTTAGGCTAAGTTAAGTGGGGCCAAATGCAATAAAAATTAGTGTGGAGGGGTTCCCGAGCGGCCAAAGGGATCAGACTGTAAATCTGACGGCTCAGCCTTCGCTGGTTCGAATCCAGCTCCCTCCACCACTTCTCTTTACTACCTCGTTTTATGTTCTAATTATTCAAAAACCCATTGTAAACTCATGCCATGCTTATTTAACCAAGCACTTGCTTTTTTGTGTTCTGAATAAAATAATCCTACACGATGCCAAAATTGTGCACTGTGATTTAAATACTTTAAATGCGCTAACTCATGCACAATCACGTAGTCAATTATCCATGTAGGTGCGCTTGCCAAGTGCAAGTTGAAGGTCAGTTCACGCCTGCGGTTACAACTGCCCCAGCGACGCTTATACAATTGAATACGAATATTACTCGGTAGCTTTTCACCCATCAGCTGACAATAGTCGTTAACTCGCATTTCAATATAACTTTCTAACTTCTCATGCAAAAATTGCTCTAGCAAACCTTGATACATTTGCGTTCGATGCTTCACACGTGAAGAAATACTCAGTAACAGCGTTTGGCTTTCATTGTGCTGCTGCCATTGAGTGCGTGCTGCATTTTCAAATTGCACATTTACAGCTTCATTAAATAGTTTAATGCTATGGGTTTTGAGTGGAAACTGTCGTGTATCGGCTTGAATTTGTTGCTTATGTAACTGAGCATCAATCCAGCCCTGTTTACTCAACAGCCATTCATTAATTTGTGTTTTCGTTACAAAATGGGGCGCATACACCGTAAGTTCTCGTTGTGCGACTTTAATCGCTACTGTTTTTCTTCGTTTACTTCGCTTTAAAGTGTAATCCAACAATGAATGCTGCCTAGTTATAATTAAACACTGGGCTTTATTTTACCTTGTACCATAACGGCTGATCTATAAATAATCTCTACTAAATGCCATTTTAATACCAATGCATGTAGTAATTCTCAATGAATAGTAAGTTTAGAGCTTAAAACACTTACGTTGCTGTTGTAACTTAGAGCTCAATACCTTGTGATTATTGTTGCGTTTATATTAGACTGGGTTTAAGAGTTATTATGTGAATGATTGATGCTATCTAATTTTTTTATAAACCAACCAGATCCAAGTCTAATTATTAATGGTGTATACGACCCAAGTTTAGTGACACTATCTATACTCACCGCAATTTTTGCAGCCTACTTTTCCCTGCACGTGATCGATTTAGCAAATAATACTCACTTTAAGTCTTATCGTAAGCTGGCCAATGTAACTGCAGCTTTAGTGCTTGCTGGGGGGGTATGGAGTATGCATTTTATTGCTATGCTCGCATTTTCTTTGTGCACTACAATTGAATACGATCCCACACTCACTTTTGTGTCGTTTATACCGGCTTTACTGGCGTGTACCATTGCTTTTTCTTGTTTGAAAACATATAGCACCCACCCTCGTATTATCAATTTAATTCTAAGCTCACTTTTATTTGGCGCGGGTGTTGGCACCATGCATTACAGTGGTATGGCAGCAATGCAATTAAGTCCATTACTTCGTTATGATCCAATGTGGTTTAGCGCTTCAATTGTTGTAGCAGTGCTGCTCTCTTTCATCAGCCTCTATGTACGTTTTCATTTACCTGCACACTTTAAAAAATTAACGCCGGTGCATAATCGTATTATTTGTGCGCTTATTCTGGGGCTTGCCGTGGCTGGCATGCACTATATGGGCATGGCCGCTGCGCGATTTATTGCAACCACTCCGATAATTAACGAGCAAACAAATCAATCGCACTTAACCTTTATTGCTATTAGTGTGTCGTTCGCCACGCTTTTATTAACAGCGGTGGTTGTGATCATCAATGGCATGATCCGCTACAGAATGCTGTTAGGGAAAAAATCTGCTGAAGAGTCTCGCCTTGATGCTATTTTATCAACTGCTATTGATGGCATCGTCACTATCAATATTAAAGGTACCATTTTAAGCTTTAATAAGGCCGCAGAAACGATTTTTGGCTGGAAAGATAATGAGGTCATTGGCCTAAATGTAAAAATATTGATGGCTGATGATATTGCTAATCAACACGATGCTTTTTTAAAAAACACCACAAACCATGAAGTAAAGCGTGTGATTGGCGTTAATCGTGATGTGTGGGCAAAACATAAAAATGGTCATCAATTTCCAATTCGACTAGGGATTGGTGAAGTAAAGCAATTGCAAACTGAAACACTATTTGTTGGCTTTATTACCGATTTAACTGAACAAAAAGCATTACAACAAAGCTTAATTGAAAAAGAGCGACAATATCGTACCTTGATGAACAATATGCCCGGTGTTGTATTTCGCTGCTTGTTAGATGAACACTGGAGTATGTTGTTTATAAGCCCAAGCGTCTATGAACTAACTGGTTATCGCGCTGAAGAGTTTACTGAGCAGCGTATTACCTTTGCCGAGCTGATTGTTAAAGAAGATGAAGCGGCTATTTCTTTAGCCATTGATCAAGCGGTTGCATCAACCAGTCAATACTCAATTGAATACCGCATTCGCCATCGCAACGGCAATATTATTTGGGTACTGGATCAAGCAAGTATTGTCACAGGCTCTAAAAATGATGCCCGCTGGGTTGATGGCGTTTTGGTTGATATAACCAAACGCTATGAATATGAGCAAAGCTTAAAACAAGCTAAATACGAGGCTGAAGTAGCCGCGCAAGCTAAACAGTCTTTTATGGCAAATATGAGTCATGAGATACGTACCCCCATGAATGCAATTATTGGCTTTAGTGATATCTTGATAGATAGCCCGCTTAATAAAGATCAACAGAAGCAAATAATTACTGTTAATAACGCCGCGCGTTCTTTGTTGCACTTACTTAACGATATCCTCGACTCAGCAAAGTTAGAAAAAGGCAAACTCGAAATTCAAAATGTACATTTTAACTTGCAAGAATTACTCGACAATATTGTGTCTACATTTTGGCTGGATGCAAAACGTAAAGACCTAAAACTCAATTTAAAAATAGCTGACAATGTGAATCCATTTTATTTGGGTGACGATACGCGTTTACGCCAAGTGCTAACCAATTTAATCGGCAATGCGATAAAGTTTACCGAACTAGGCCATGTTACTTTGTCGGTTACTCATAACCCCAATCATCCTATTTTATTTGAAGTACAAGACACAGGTATAGGTATTGAAAAAGATCGTCTTGAGGCTATCTTTAAACCTTTTGAGCAAGCAGACGGCACCACAACTCGCCGATTTGGTGGCACAGGGCTTGGAACAACGATTAGTAAACAGCTGGTTGAGTTAATGGGTGGCCATATATATGCACAAAGTACCCTTGGCCAAGGTAGCTGCTTTTGCTTTACTGTCGCGCTTGAAAAAGGCGAGAAAAGTCAGGTACAGACCATTAGTAAAAACGTATTTAATTTACCACCATTAAAAATCTTAGTGGTCGATGACATTGAACAAAATATTGAGCTACTCACCATTATGCTCTCACAAGCTGGACATCAGGTAAGAAAGGCTAATAATGGCTTTGAGGCCATTGAAATATTTAATCAACATCGCTTTGATATTATTTTAATGGATATTCATATGCCTAAATGCGATGGGATCAGTGCTACGGCATCAATTCGCTCTTTAGAGCAGCAAAAGCAACTAGAGCAAACCCCAATAATTGCTTTAACAGCCAGTGTGCTACAGCAAGACAAGCTAACAGCCAAACAAGCGGGTATGAATGGATTTACAACTAAACCCGTTGACATAAACCAGCTCAACTACGAAATAGCAAGAGTGCTTGAGCTTGCTATAAGCCGGTTAGAAACTGCAGATCCGATTGACTCAAAACTCCGTATAGATTTAGCTAAAGGTGAGAAAATGTGGGGCAGTAAAGAAAAGCACCTCAAAGAAGTCGCGCTCTTTTTAGCTCAGCATCAAAATAGTATGCAAACCTTAGCGACCAATAAGCTAAACGATAAACACCATGCTCAAATTCTACATAATTTAAAAGGTCTTGCAGGTAACTTAGCGCTTAATAATTTGTCTGACTTAGTTGCTCAAGCTGAAAAGCAGCGTGATATAGCTACTTATGTCCAATGCATATTACAATGCCAACAAGAGTGGCAACAGCTAGCAGATGAATTATCACATTTACATTTTGCTCCTAAAGAGAATAAATTACAAAAAGTAACCGTGTCAAATGCTGAATTTATTCACCAATTAACGCTTTTACTTAGCCAAGCTAAACGAGCAGAGTTGGACGATACGTTATTAAGTTATATTGAGAAAATAACACCAGAACAGCACAAAAATGCTATTTTAAGCATTTGTGAACAGTTTAATGAATTTGAATTTGATAATGCAAAAATAGAGCTCAATGCATTATTAACAACACTTAATAATTAGCTCTTCTGAGGACGACGATGGCTCAATCTATAAATCAGGCGCGAATATTAATCGTCGATGATGAACCTGCGAATTTAAAAGTAATGCGCGAGGTTTTAGCGAGTAACTACCGTTTGTCGTTCGCTAAATCGGGGCCATTAGCACTGCAATTAATTGAAAACGATCCACCGAACCTCATTTTACTTGATGTTATGATGCCAGATATGAATGGCTTTGAAGTGTGTAAAATTTTAAAAGCTAATCCTACAACCGCACATATTCCAGTTATTTTTGTTACCGCACTTACACAAGAGCAAGATGAATCAGAAGGGTTTTCTTTAGGTGCAGTTGATTACATAACCAAACCTATTAGCCCTGCTATTGTAAAGGCAAGGGTAAAAACACATCTTTCTTTAGTACAAGCCGAGCAGCTAAAACAAGCACATGTAGACTTAGTAGAACGATTGGGGCGCGCTGCAGAGTACAAAGATACCGATACGGGTGAACATATTGCTCGAATGAGTCAATACAGCAAGGTACTTGCTTTAGCGCTAGGAATGAATGAACAACACGCTGAGTTATTGCGCCAAGCTGCACCAATGCACGATGTCGGAAAAATAGGCATTCCTGATTCAATATTATTAAAACCAGGAAAATTAACTCCAGACGAATTTGCACACATGAAAGAGCATGCTGCTATAGGAGCTAAAATATTGGCCAACTCACCCTCCCCTTTGTTGCAACTTGCCCACGTACTGGCAATTGAACATCATGAGAAATGGGATGGCACTGGCTATCCTAATGGATTGAAAGGCGAAGAAATTTCGATTGAGGGACGGATTGTGGCGATTGCTGATGTATTTGATGCACTCACATCAAAACGTCCTTATAAAGAGCCTTGGAGCATTGAGCAAACAATAGAACATATGCAGCACCAAGCGGGAAAACATTTTGACCCACATCTAGTTGAGCTTTTTATTGGTCAGATAGACGCTGTTCTAGCGATAAAAAAGGCCCATCAAGAGCGCGATTAAATCTCCCCTTATTTGAGCAAATATTACTGCGCAAAGTGCAACTGACCCTAGCTTCTTTTGGCATTGTGAGAGCCTAAAGCTACAGCCGGAAAATGCTGTTTTATAATACGATAGTCATGGGACGTGATCTCATGGCTATTGCCACTAATATCTTTAAAATACATTGAAAATGTCACGCCATGATCAGCCAATATGGTTTTCACTTGATGCTGCTTAAGATGCTTAAGCCAAATAACAAATTGCTCCCCTGTTGCAGCAAAAGCGATTCCTTTACTACGCCCATCGCCTTCAAATAAAGCCAATCGTGTAGTGGCATTTTCATCTTCGAGTGTTAAAGGACCTTTTCCCTCTTCATTCCAAAAGGCTAACTGCTCTACTACGGTAAAACCAAGCACCTTTTCATACCACTCAATAGCTTGGTTGAGGCTTTGAACATTTAAATGACAATGATCAATTCCCGAAAGTTTAGGTGTCATCGCGTTGTTCACCAATTTCAGATTTAAGCTGAGCTAAAAAGTCGTGCATATATGCAGTGCGTCTTTGTGCTTCGGCTTTTGCAGAAGGAGTATTCATACTCTGGGCAATATGCAGTAATTTAATAAAAAAATGATCTAGGGTGTATTTTTTATCGTCTGCTTCTCGGTTTAAACAAAATGGATCATCGGGGTTGTATAATAATCGACTAATAGAGCCGCCTACTTTCATACAACGGCTTACGCCAATAGCACCCAAGGCATCCATTCTGTCAGCATCTTGTACAATCTGTGCTTCAACCGTTTTAATAGCAATATTGGCGCTAAAACTATGTGCGGCAATGGCATGGTGAATATCATCAAATAGCGCGTCATCATAGCCAATAGACGCTAAAAAGTTAATCGCTTTATCCGCGGCCATTGTTGATGCCCTTGCTCTATCTGGATGATTTTTAGCCACTGCGACACAATCATGCAACCAAGCTGCAGGCAATACAATCGCCATATCAGCCTGCTCTGCTATACATAGCTGCACAGCAACACGCACTACCCGTTCAATATGGGTAATATCATGGGCAACATCCGCATGTACTAAGGATGTAATAAAGTCTCTGCATTGCTGATTAAGTTGCTGTAATGAGGGGCTAAGCGCTGAATTGTCCACCGAATTTCCAAAAATCTATTTAAACGAGTTAATTATGGCTACTTTACCGCGATTTATAAGCCCCTTGCAAAACATTCATTGTATGTTGCGCGAGCCTTGACTAAAATACAGCGCTTATTT
This sequence comes from Pseudoalteromonas sp. S1612, assembly GCF_005887175.1. GTDB lineage: Bacteria > Pseudomonadota > Gammaproteobacteria > Enterobacterales > Alteromonadaceae > Pseudoalteromonas > Pseudoalteromonas undina. The sequence goes on from NZ_PNDH01000013.1 coordinate 47,251, forward strand.
ATTACTACAGAGAAGCCTTATGTCATCTGCCGTTTACCTACAAGCTGGTCGCGATAAATCATTAAAAAGAAAACACCCTTGGTTATTTTCTAAAGCCATCAAAAAAATTAAAGGTAAACCTGGATTAGGTGACACGGTAACCATACACGACAGTGAGGGTAAATTTTTAGCCACCGCAGCTTACAGTCCTCATTCACAAATACGTGCTCGTGTTTGGAGCTTTGATGAAAAAGAAGTGATTGATCAACATTTCTTTGAGCGTCGTCTTCGCCGTGCTTTAGAAGCTCGCAGCCATGCAATTGAAGAAGGTGGACTTACCGGCTTTAGGTTATGTGCAGCAGAATCAGACTACTTACCCGGTATTACCATAGATAAGTTTGATAATGTAATTGTGTGTCAATTACTAAGCGCAGGTGCAGAACGTCACAAAGGTGAAATTGTTGGCGCTTTAATGGCTATTTTCCCAGGCTCTAATATTTATGAGCGCTCAGATGTAGATGTTCGAACCAAAGAAGGGCTTGAGCCTATTAAGGGCGTGCTTTGGGGGAGTGAACCCACTGAACCTGTCATAATTGAAGAAAATGGCTTAAAGATTGAAGTTGATATAATGGAAGGCCATAAAACTGGCTTTTATTTAGATCAACGAGATAGTCGAGCTGCACTGGAGCGTTTTTCAAAAGACAAAACCGTATTAAATTGCTTTAGTTATACAGGTACTTTTTCTCTTTATGCCCTTCGCGGTGGCTGTAAACATGTAACCAATGTTGATGTTTCACAACCAGCACTTGATACGGCAAAGCGCAATGTAGAGCATAATAACCTTGATTTAAATAAAGTCGACTTTGTAAAACAAGATGTCTTTAAATTATTGCGCCAATACCGTGAAGACGGGGTGATGTTTGATACGATCGTCATGGACCCACCAAAGTTTGCTGATAACAAAGCGCAGTTAACTGGGGCGTGTCGTGGTTATAAAGATATAAATATGATTGCGATGCAAATATTAAAGCCAGGTGGCACACTGCTAACATTCTCATGCTCTGGTTTAATGGAACAAAACTTGTTTCAAAAAGTGGTCGCAGATGCAGCCCTTGATGCAGGTAAGGATTTACTGATCATGGAGCGCTTAAATCAAGCAGCTGACCACCCTATTGCAGGCAGCTATCCTGAAGGCTTTTACCTTAAAGGGCTTATTTGTAAGGTTTACTAAAAACTAATTCAGTAGTTAGTTAAACTCTACAATTTCAAGCCCTGCGGTTATCGTGCCATCCTCTTCTGTGCTGGCACGTATCACCTTAACGGTGGCTTTCAATGGTGCAATGCTTGGATGTGTTGATGCAATATCAACCGATAAAATTGAGTTAAGCTCTAACAAATCATCGAGTTGTAATGAAAGACCCGTTGCACTTAAATCAAGGCATGTGCCAGTGTAACTAAGCCCAGCAACTGGCTCTATTGAGGTTAACTTCGCTGGCGTGTTAACCTGCATACGTCTATAGTTTCGCTTATCTTCAGTAAACATAATTCCCTCTACACAATATTATTAATTTTTTCTCGTAGTACAGCGATAGAAAAAGGTTTTACAACGTAAGCATCGCACCCTGCGTCAAAGCCTGCTTGTTGCTCAAGCTCCGACTCAAGTCCAGATATCATGACCACCGGAATGTTTTTTGTCTCTGGCGTGTGTTTAAGTATGCGACACGTATCATAACCGTCGAGTCCTGGCATACACACATCAAGCAAAATAATATCGGGCGGATTTGCAATCGCAGATGCTAAACAACTTTTACCTGAGTCAGCATAGCTCAAATCAAATGTTGATGCTAACCCTGCTTTGAGTATTTCAAAATTGAAATACTCATCATCAACCACTAACAACTGTCGCGCTTTGTGTTTTAGTAATGAGGACATAGGTATGTCATTTCCTTCTCAAGTTAGTCCCTCTGTTAACTTACTTAGCTTAATAGAGAATGAAGAGATTATTCAATTTCTTTTATCGCATTTAACACACGTTTTGCTGAAATTGGATAAGGCGTACCTAAGGTTTGTGCAAATAAGGATACGCGTAATTCTTGCTGCATCCAAAAAATAGCCTCAACATCAGTAGGCAATGGCATTCCTTTAGGTGTTTTATTTGTCAGTTTTTTATATTCTTGCGCTACTTTTTCAAGCTCTAACACACATAATCTATCACGATTTGGGTCAACAGGTAGTTTTTCTAGGCGTTTTTGAATCGCTTTTAAATAACGAATTAAATCGCCTAGTTTGTCTGCCCCATGTTGACTGACAAAGCCTTTAAAAATAAGCGACTCTAGCTGAGACTTAATATCCCCATGAGCGGTGATCATGGTTAAATCTACACGCCCTTTCATTTTTTTATGCAGTGCATGCGCAATACTCAGTACTTGCTCAACCTGCGTAGCAATGGCCACAACGGTATCGCCTAACTCGCCGCGAATATGCTCTTTAACCGTTTCAAATGCCTCACTTGTACGAATGTCACCATATTTAACTAATAGGCTATCAACGCCTGATGCAATGCAGTCATCTATTAAATCGGCAATTTTACCAAAAGGATTAAAGTACAATCCTAATTTAGCTTTGTTTGGTAGGTTTTGCTGCAGGTATTTAATAGGTGATGGCACGTTTAACAGTACTAAACGACGTAAACCTTGCTGGTGCGCTAATTGCGCTTTTATTTCGTTATCGAATAGCTCTACTGCGGCCGTTGATTTTTTATCCACCAGCGCTGGATAGGCTTTAATTTCGTATTGACCTTGCTTTTTCACATACGATGTTGGTAACTCACCAAAATCCCACTGGGTTAAATCGGTTTTTTCTATGCCTTTGTCGGCCACTTTAGATAAGGTGTCTGTCACTTTGCCTTGAAGCTGCGCTTTAAGCTTAGCTAAATCGAGCCCACGGGCAAGAAGTTGGTCGTTTTCATCACGGACTTCAAACTGCAATCTTAAATGAGGAGCAAGGGCTGTTAAATCCCACGCCTCAGGGTCGACTCGCACGCCAGTCATGCGCAATAACCGATTACTTAGTGAGTCGATTAACGAGCCTTGTAGAGGCTCTATGGCCGCTAACACCGCATCGGCATAATTAGGCGCAGGGACAAAGTTACGGCGAAGTGACTTTGGCAATGACTTGATTAACCCACAAATTAGCTCATGACGAAATGCCGGTATATGCCAATCAAAACCACTTTCTTGAACTTGGTTTAATAGCGCAACCGGTATCTGCACGGCAACACCATCAACTGCTTGGCCTGGATCAAAATGATAAGTAAGCGGCAACATTAAGTTATCTTGTTGCCATGTATCTGGATAATCAAATTCGGTAATGCTACTTGCACCATGCTGCATTAGCTCTTCACGCGTCATGTGCAGGTAGTGTTTGTCTTGCTGTTTTTGTGTTTTATACCACTTAATAAACGCAGCACGATTATTAATATCGTTCGGTATTTTTTTCTCGTAAAACTCAAATAAGGTTTGTTCATCAACTAAAATATCGCGCCTACGAGATTTGTTCTCGAGCACTTGAATATCTTCAATTAATTCGCGGTTATATTGTAAAAATCCTTCATTGAGTCCCAGCTCTTGTTCAATCAGCGCTGTGCGAATAAACAACTCACGGCTTACTTTTGGGTCAATATTGCTGTACACACAGCGGCGTTTATTAACAATTAATAAGCCATACAGTGTTTGTTGTTCAAAGGCGATGACCGCACCGGGCTTTTTCTCCCAGTGGGGTTCTGTGTAGCTGCGTTTTACTAAATGCTGAGCAAACGGCTCTACCCAGTTCACATCAATTTTGGCATTAATACGAGCATAGAGTTTACTGGTTTCCACCAACTCAGCCGACATCATCCATTTTGGACTCTTTTTAAATAAGCCTGAGCCTGGGAAAATATGAAATTGGCTATTACGCGCACCTTTATATAGCTGCTTTTCGTCTTTAAAACCGATGTGACTGAGCATGCCACTTAAAAGTGCTTTGTGAATAAGCTCACTGTCTGCGACATTAGTGGTGGCTTTCATTTTCATTTCATTGCACACAGTGCTGATTTGATAAACGATATCTTGCCATTCACGAATACGCATATAGGCTAAAAAGTCTTTTTGACATAACTTTCTAAACTGGCTGTTAGTCAGCTCACTTTGCTGCTCTTCTAAGTAATTCCACAGGTTTAAAAAGGCAATAAAGTCAGAGTCTGGATCGTCAAAGCGACCATGTTTTTCATTCGCGGCTTGGCGTTTTTCTTGTGGTCGCTCGCGGGGGTCTTGAATTGAAAGCGCGGCAACAATAACTATCACCTCACGCAATGCACCCAGTTTATGTGCAGTTAGCACCATTTTTGCTAAACGCGGGTCAACCGGCAAACGACTTAGCTCTCGCCCAGATTGTGTTAGGCTGGTTTTTTGATGACGCTTAGCCGCTTTTACTGCTTGTAACTCTTCAAGCAATGTTAAACCATCATTAATATTTCGGCTATCTGGAGCTTGCACAAAAGGAAATTGCGCCATATCACCCAGCCCAAGGGCTAACATTTGCAAAATAACTGATGCTAAATTAGTACGTAATATTTCAGGGTCAGTAAATTCAGGACGCGATAAAAAGTCATCTTCTGAATATAAACGAATACAAATACCCGCTTCAACACGTCCACAGCGCCCCATTCGCTGATTAGCACTGGCTTGCGAAATAGGCTCTATAGGTAAACGTTGCACTTTTGTGCGATAACTATAACGACTAATTCGCGCAGTCCCTGGGTCAATAACATAACGAATACCAGGTACTGTTAGCGATGTTTCAGCGACGTTGGTAGAGAGTATAATATGGCGGCGCGAATGCGGCGCAAAAATACGGTTTTGCTCAGCATTCGATAGCCTTGAATACAAAGGTAATACATCTGTGTGTTTTAAATTACGCTTGCTTAGTGCATCGGCGGTATCGCGTATTTCTCGCTCACCATTTAAAAAAATCAGTATATCGCCAGGACCTTCGGCGCAAAGTTCATCTACCGCATCAAAAATCCCCTGAAGTTGGTCGCCTTCGGCTTCCATATCTTCTTTTTGAATATCACTAATTGGGTTATAGCGTACATCAACTGGAAACGTTCTTCCTGATACTTCAATAATAGGTGCATCATCAAAATGCTTAGAAAAGCGCTCAGGGTCGATAGTTGCTGAGGTGATAATAACTTTTAAATCGGGGCGTTTTGGGAGTAAATTTTTAAGATAACCTAAAATAAAGTCAATGTTTAAGCTACGTTCATGCGCTTCATCAATAATAATGGTGTCGTATTGATTTAAAAATCGGTCTTGTTGTATTTCAGCTAATAAAATACCGTCGGTCATCAGTTTGATGTAACTGTTATTAGATACCTGATCGCTAAAACGAATTTTAAAACCGACCTGCTGGCCAAGCTCGCATTGCATTTCTTCTGCTATACGGTTGGCAACACTACGTGCTGCTAAACGCCTTGGTTGCGTATGGCCAATGTAGCCCTCAACGCCTCGGCCTAGCTCTAAACACATTTTGGGTATTTGTGTGGTTTTGCCTGAGCCAGTTTCACCAGCAATGATCACCACTTGATTATTAGCAATGGCCTCTTTAATGGTGTCTTTTTTTTGACTAACCGGTAACTGCTCAGGGTAAGTAACTTTAGGTAGCCCAACTAAGCGCTGCTCTCGCAGCGTTTGACTACGACTGATATCAGTCGCAATTTTTTCAAGCGCACTGGTAAGTTTTGCCTCGTCGGTGATTTTTTTAACGCCGTGAAGACGCTTTTTAAAACTGAATTGATCTTTTTTTAAGCACGTTTTTAGCTCGCCAAACAACTGACCTAGGTTTACCACCTGCATACCTTATAAAAATTAGTCAAAGAGCCCCGATTGTAGCAAATTAAATGGCTGGGGTTAATCCTGTAAAGAATATAACAATCAGCAGATTATTATATAAACCACCAGCCAGTGACTAATAGTGTTTACTCGTCACTAAAAATACCTACGTAGGTTGCTTGGGTATTCGATTTACTCGCACGATACATGCCTGAAGTATTAAACGGCAGACTAATACTGCCTTTTGTATCAATAATAATAACACCGCCTGTGCCCCCTATCGGTTTAAGCACTTCGTTTATTACTTCATTACCTGCTTGGTCTATGGTTTTACCTTGGTACTTTACTCGCGCACAAATATCACTTGCCACATTATAACGAATAAAATATTCGCCGTGCCCAGTTGCCGAAACCGCACATGAGGCATTTTCAGCAAAAGTGCCTGCGCCAATAACCGGTGCATCGCCAATACGACCAAAACGTTTTGCGGTCATTCCGCCGGTTGACGTACCTGCTGCTAAATTCCCTTGTTTATCCAGTGCCACCGCTCCGACTGTGCCCACTTTATAATTTACTGGTAACGCTTTATGCGCTGCTTGATAATCTTTACTGGTATTTTTGCTCGCCTCGAGTTTCTTTTTGGCTTTTAATAAAGCCTCATAACGATGCTCAGTATCAAATATATTGTTCTCTACTAGGCTCACGCCTTGCTCTTTGGCAAACTCTTCTGCACCTTGACCACTTAACATCACATGCACTGATTTTTCCATTACTAACCGGGCAAGTTTAATTGGACTTTCGATATGTTTAATACCTGACACAGCGCCTGCTTGACGATTGCGACCATCCATTATAGAGGCATCTAATTCGTGACTACCATCATAGGTATATACCGCACCACGCCCGGCATTAAAATAAGGCGATTGTTCAAGTACTTCAATGGCAGTAGTCACTGCATCAAGGCTTTCTCCGCCTTGTTCAAGTACCTTATATCCGGCCTCAACAGCTTCTGCTAATTTATTGCGATAAGCTTGCTCTTGATCTGCCGTAAATTTACTTTTTTCAATCGTGCCTGCACCGCCATGAATCGCAATGGCAAACGGCATATTTGTGTTTTCACTCAATGCCTGCGTGCTCAACCCCATTAAACTTGTTGCAATGAGCCCTAATAATAGTGATTTTTTCATTGTGTGTTCTTTTATAAATACAGGATTAAAACCAATGTGAATGGTTATGAAGCGTTTTTCAAGTGAACTGAGTTTAATGGCACAAAAAAAGCGCCCTAAGGCGCTTTTTTAATTTCGTTTAAAGTTACGCTTGTTGCGCTTTTAAACGTGCTAAACGTGCTACTTGGTGTGTAGACGTTAAGAAAGAATAGATTGGTGCTAAATAACCGCGCTTACGAAGCTCAAGAAAGTCTGCATCGCTTAGCTCATTTAGTTTCTTCTCATCGATAAGGTAAATACCGTTGATGTCTTTTTTCTCACCTTTAATATCAACTGTTAGCGTTTGTGCTACCAGTAGTTCTTTATCAGCAAGGAATTTAGTGAAAGCATCAGTTACTTGAGAAAACTCAATGAACGATACTAACGCTTCTTTACGACGCTTAAGGTAATCAGTTTCTTCACCGTTTTCGAATAATGCATTACCCTCTTCTTCACCAACTAATGAGCTCGCTTCGTCAATTACGATACCAAATTGATCTTGCTCTGGGTGCTTTACTAAACCTAGTGGGTAACGCGTTGTTGCCATAGGTGCAAATGATGCTGTCCATTTGTCGCCATCAATAAATAAATTTTCACCTGGCTCTAGGCCAAACATTGCAACCGCTTGAAAAGTACCTGTTTCGTTATTTTTAACAAAAGACATTGGGAATTCATTGGCGATACGCGCAAACTCATGTGCAACTACTGGCACTAAGTGTTGAGTTTTCATAAATTCGATGTTGATGCCATTTTTAATTTTAGTGTTGGCATGTTTTTCGTTGTGTAAAGGCTGTACTTGTTGCTCCGCCATGTTACTGCTCCGTTATTTATTAATTTGATTTTTTTCTGTTAGTGGCCTAAGGCTAAAGGTTTTGGTGACAAAAAGGAAGTGAAAATTTTGTGTCATTTTGTACGTTATTAATTAACAAAAACATTATCGCTGATTATTTCAACAAATAACTAGTAAACATTACCAAAGGTGAAATTCGCACGCTTAGATAGCTCAAAAAGCGTTCTTTGACAACGCTGTCTTCGGTGGTATATTGATTTTGTGCCTAAATAAAAAATTCACACTTAGATAATTTCAGCAAAAATAGACACTAAAATAATGAAAAATTTAACTGTAAACCCAAACTTAAAAATTGAAAAACTGATGATCCCTGGCACCAAGCTATCAGCCTTCGTTGTTGATGATTTTCTTTTAGATACCAGTAGTGTAATGAATTTTGCTCACAACATAGCCTACTTTAACCCTATGTTTTCAGACAACTCCTTCTACCCTGGTATTCGCGACAATATGCCGCAACCTTATTTAAGGGTTTTACATGCATTTTTTCAAAATGAAATACTGCCTAAAATAGACAATAAAAATTATCAAGAGTCTATTCTTCATAAAAGTTTACTTTCATTAGTTTCATGCAAACCTGCGAATTTAATTGTTGATCAAAAAGTACCGCATATTGATTCTTGTGATGAGAGAGATTACGCATTTGTTCATTACTTATCGCCAGAGGAGCTTGGTGGAACAAGTATTTATAAGTATATACCTCAAAACATTATTGAATTTAAACAACAGCACAAACCACTGCTCGCAGATATAGTTAATGATGTTAAAAAAGCCCCTAATGAGCATCAAGGCTATTTAGCTGGCAGCACAAGTTTATTTGAACAGGTTTTTAAAGTTGATGCTAAATTTAACCGCCTTGTTATTTACCAGGGTAACTTATTACACAGTGCCAATATTTATTCTGAACAAAGCTGCTTAGCGGATGCTAAAAAAGGCCGTCTTTCGATAGCCTCTTTCGCAAGTATACGATGATCTTTGTGAATATAGCGCTTAAACCTTTCACAAATCATTAGATTGACTGCAGTCCATATTGTTTAATTTTATCTAAAAGCGCTCTGTGATTGGGTAGCTTATTTATTAAGTATTGATCTATCTCAGCTCGTTGTTGTAAACGTACTAAACAGTGTTCATGTTCTGTACTGGTACAAGGCGGTGCCTTAGTGTTGAAATGCATTCCATAAAGTACAAATAAAAAGTTTTCTAAGTAAAACACTTCAAACTGGCTGAAAAAGTCATCTCTAACCGGAATGAACTCTTCCCACAAACTAAGCTTTTCTTTTAATGACTCAGAAATAGTGTCATCACTTTTATTGGCCACCCAAAAAGCTGAATCTGTTCTATCTGAAATACAGTAGTGCAATTTAATAAAATCAATAGTACGTTCCCACGCATACCCCATAGCGTGATTAAACCGCGTTTCTAACTGTTCAAGCTGCTCAGTTGATGATGGAAAACGTAGGGTTAAAAACTTCGCTGAAAAATCAGTTAATAAAATAGAGGTTGCCTCTAATGGTTCTAAAAAGCCTTGCGCTAAGCCAAGCGCGACACAGTTTTTATGCCAAAACTTTTCACGATAACCTACTCTCATGGGGATTTTTCTATAACTAAGACCTTGCTTACTTGCCCCTAGATAACGGTCCAGTTTTTCATGTGCTTGTTCATCGGTCATGTGGTTATTTGAATAAACAAAGCCCACTCCCCGCCTATTAGTGAGCGCAATGTCCCAAATCCAGCCAGCTTGATGAGCGGTAGCAAGTGTATAAGGCGGAATATCATCGTCTTCTTTTGTAGGTACTTGCACAACTAAGGCGCTATTAATAAGTAAAGTGTCAGACACATCAACGAAAGGGACTTTTAAAGCTTTATCTATGAGTAAAGATTCAAAACCCGAACAATCAATATAAAAGTCAAATTCAAGTTCACCTTCGCTGTCAGTCACTAACGCTGCTATTGTGCCATCATTAGCAAGCTTTACTTGAGTTACATTGGTATGTACGTGAGACACCGAAAACTTATCTTTTGCATTACACGAGAGCAGTTGCGCAAATTTCCCTGCATTGAAATGGTACGCATAAGCTAACTCGCCCTCATATTGGGCATTAGTGATACTTTTGGGGGCTAAACCAGCCTCACAAATAGCGTGCTGAGAAGATAAATACTGCGCATGACTTTTTGATTTTTGCTTATCGTTTAACCAATGTTGAGTTAAATGTTTAGTATCGTAGGGGTTTGGCATATCAAACAAGTGATGAAAAAAGTTACCTTCCCCATGCTTTTTCTTGTCCATCCAGTTAACAAATTTTATCGACTGCTTAAACGTCGCATCACATTGGCGAATAAATTCATCTTCACGAATACCAAAAGTTTTTAGCGTGTTTCTTATGTCGGGTACTGTGCCTTCGCCTACTCCAATTGGCGGTATATCGGGTGACTCAATTAAAGTCACTGAAACACCTTTGCGTTTTAGTAGCTCTTTGCCAATGTGGTTTGCAGCTAACCAACCAGCTGTTCCACCACCTAAAATTGCCACTTTTTTTATATTCATAAATCACCAATGATGTTTAATCTCGTAAAAAAGCCCAGCAATGCTGGGCCTAGATTACTTTTATTAACTCAGCATATTAGAAACGCATTGTTACACCAAGTTTATAACGTGCTTCACCTTCAAAGCTCCACACTGGGAAGTCATTGAGTAGATCAGGGTTTGGTAATGATGTTGATGCATCATTATTACCAAGCTGAATACTGTCTTCCTCTGTTAAGTTAATACCTTCGAAAGTAACATCTAAGTAGTCAGTTACAGAGTACGTTGCACTGAAATCTAGCTGTCCGTAGGCTTGATGCTCACGGTTACCATACCAACCTGGTGCTTCACGAATAATAAACTCTGAACGCCAGTTATATGCTAAACGTGCAGAAAAATCATCATTTTCATAAAAACCAACTACGTTGTAGCTATTTTTCGATGAATCAGAAAATACACCAACACGGTCCGGGTAGTTCTCTGCTGGAGCCTCAGCATCTGAATAGGTATAGTTAAATGAATAACCAAAGCCATTATCAAACGAATCTTGAATTTGGAACTCAATACCTTCAATTGAACCACCTGTGCCGTTGGTAGAAGAGCTCACAGTCCAACAGTCATATTGCTGCGCGCCACATGGTGGTTCGCCTGCATCTGGGTTGGTTGTATAAACTGGGATATCAATACCAATTTGTTGATTCGTTTGTTGTTGTGTAGAGATAAACGAACTTACTTCTTTAGTAAAGTAAGTGACGCTTAACATTGCATCGTCATCAAAATACCATTCAACACCGATATCAGCTTGGAATGCTTTAAACGGGCTTAAACCAACGTTACCAGTATTTAAAACTTCGTTTAAAGGGCGATTATCCGTATAGCCAGCTAGGTTACGCGTTGCAAATAAGTCAGCGTAATTAGGACGAGAAATAACTTGTGCTGCCGAGGTACGTAAAATTACGTTATCAGCTAAGTCCATAACGACGTTTAAGCTTGGCAAGAATTCACTGTAATCTGCTTTATCTGTAGATAAGGTAGAATCGTAAACACCTTCATCGCTTAAGTCATAGTAATCTGAAGAAATATCAGTTGAGATGTAACGCAAACCTAAATTACCGCGAATACCACCTGCGTCAAAATCAGCCATCGCATAGATTGCTAAATTTTCTTCTTCAATGGTGCCATAAGCTTGTGGGCGTGCAGTATAACCTTCAGTCATTGCTAATGAATCAGCAATCATTAAATCCATATCAGGTTCAGGTATAACAAAGCCACCGCCCGCAGTCACTGTACCTGGGTAGTATGCAGATGCATTTCGCACAGGCACTAAATCTGGGTTTACAATAGCAGCATTACCATCTTGAACAACTTTATGATCGGCATATCTTAAACCAGTTTTAATAGCAGTAACCACACCAAGATCAAGTGGAATTTCGAAATCTAAGTTTAAGTAGCTTTCTTCATCTGAATCAGGATTATATTCAGGCGCCCATGTTTGCGGACTGATGGTATCAGGTAAAATGCTCGCATCGTAAGATTGGTTTGCTAAATTAAATTTAGTCACATCACCAGTCATATCCATAGAGCCATTTAGATCACTATTGTTATTAGTAAACATACCATAGTTTGCAGTTGTTACGTCACTGTCAGCACTGGTTTTACCTACGCGACCTTTAAATGTGAATGACTCTGCATCATATTGCCAGTCAAAATCAACCGTATCAGACTTCATGCTTGCTTTACGCGCCCATGTTTGGAAAAAAGCAGTGCCATTTCCGTCAATTGTGCGAGAGACACAATTACCTGAAGCATTAGTTTGCTCACATGAGCCGTCGCCTGGGAAGATAATTATTTGCGAGTTAGCATTATTTGCATCTAGCTCTAAGCTAGTGTAAGTCAGGCCTAATACAAGCGAATCTGATGGCTGGTATTGCATGGCAACATTATAAGCTGTACGTTCACGTGCTTGTTGGAATGTTGTTGGTGCCATACCGCCACTCCAACCACCTGATGATTCAATACCGTTACGTTGGTAATCTACTTCTGATAAAGAACCCGCCGCTAAGATACCAAATGTTTCATTATTATTTTTCCAGCTGTATAAGCCAGAAAGTTCAGGATCTGTCTCTTCAGAAACTGTACCATAATCAGCTTTTACACTTGCAAATACAGTGTTTGCATCTAAATCTAGAGGTTTACGTGTTTTAACAATAACAGTGCCACCAATACCACCTTCAACTAGATTAGCCTGTGACGACTTATAAACTTCTAAGCCGCCGACTAATTCTGAAGGTAATAATGAGTAGTTAAAACTGCGGTCTACGGCTTGTTGGTCAAACCAACTTGTTGACGCAACTGTATGACCATCAAGCAATGTACGTGTAAGTTGTGCTGAAGCACCACGTATCGATACTTGCTGACCCTGTCCAAATTGACGAGATACACTTACACCAGAAATACGACCAAGAGATTCACCTACATCGCCATCAGGAAACTTACCAACATCTTCCGCTGTTACAACATCAACAACAGCATTAGAAAAACGTTTTCCGTTTAAGTTTTCTTTATTTGAAGCGCGTATACCGCGTACTTCAATGACTTCAACATCATCTTGAACTTTAACTTCATCGGCTGCGAATGCAGCACCAGTAAAGCCAGCTCCCACAACTAAGCCGATATTTACTGCTAATAAGCTTTTTTTAAAATTTTTAGCTAACACAGGATTCCCCTCGAATCATTTTATTGGTTTTGTTTATCATTTTGCCTAACCGCCATGACAGCGCTGTCATAGCAGTAACAAACCATACATGCTAAATTACATTTTTGCTACATTTTTCCGCGCTTTTTGTATGAATTTTAACTCATATACAATTAAGTTATTGATTTTACGTTGATTTATTATTTTATAAAAAAGTAGAGTTCGTCCGATGCTTACTCTTCATACCAAGCATGTAAATAATGGCGTTTTTTATACTTAATGTATTTAGAGTAGTCGACTTTACGGATAGCTGAAGCGATTAACATGCTATATTACTCAATTGCACCTGAAGATTAACTAATTGTTTTAATTTACAAATAAAGCTTTAGTTAATGACTTTTGGGAGATGTAAGAGGATTTAAAAGGTACTTAGCTTAAGGGAAATATTTAAACTTCAAATGTTTACAGCACTTTGTTATTAATTGATTAATGACAAAAACATGTCGCAATAAAAAAGGCCAGTAGCAAAAGCAACTGACCTTTCATTAAACCATCAATACAACATGGTTTTAAAGCACCTAGTTTAGACTAAATTAAGGTGCCCAATACACTTCAATGTTGATCTCAGGGTGATTTAGAACTGCACGTAACGGCATATCATTAACATTACCACCCGCGAAAGCTTGCTTATACACAGCCAGCTTTTCATCGCCACTAATAAGTAATTTAACTACTTTAGACTGTGAAATTGCATTTAGCGTTAAGCTCATTCGTTCGGTAATACTACCTGTTACATCACTCTCAATTGCGTTAATGGCACACACAAGTTGGTTTGAATCTAAGCCGTTTTTCAGCCCTTGAGCATGTGGGAATAATGACGCGGTGTGGCCATCTGGGCCCATGCCTAAAATAGTGACATCAAACGGGCGTTTTAATGCTTGAAACTGCACCTCACATTCATCAACACCTTGCGCTGCAGTGGCTGCTGCATTTTTCATACTAATAAAATTAGCCTCTGCCCCATGGTTTTGTAGCAAAGTACGCTTAATGAATGCTTCATTACTCTTTTCGTGACTTGCCTCGACCCAACGTTCGTCAACCATAGCAACATCAACATGAGCCCAGTTTAAATCAAGGGTAGATAAATGTTTATAAGCCGGCTCAGGTGAAGACCCCCCTGAAACCATTAATACTGCACGGCCATCAGCCTCAATACCATCACGTAATGCTTGTTCTAATGACTGAGATAATTCCTCAGTTAAAGCGGCTTTATCATCAAAAAATTTCTCTACTATCGTTGCCATTATTTATGCCTTATCACCGGTGTTAAACCAAACATGATTATTCTCTGCTAATAATTCATCGGCGTCTTCAGGCCCCCAACTACCCGCTCGGTACAATGAAGGTTTACCCTTTTCTTGCCAACGTTCAATTATTGGATCAATCCACTTCCACGCTTGACGAACTTCGTCGCGGTGAATGAATAATGAAGGATTATTAGCCGCTGCATCAAGCATTAAACGCTTGTAAGCATCTGAATGGAAACCATTACTATACGCTTGTGACAACTCAATATTCATCGTTACAGGTTCAAGTTGCATATCTAAGTTATCAAGACGCTTTGACATCAGCGTTAATTGAATACTCTCTTGAGGCTGTAAACGAATAACCAAACGATTTGGTTCAATATTGCCTACGCTGTCTTCATACACGTTATGCGATACTTTTTTATATTCAACCACAATTTCAGCGCAGCGCTTCGCCATTCGTTTACCGGTGCGCAGATAAAAAGGCACGCCTGCCCAGCGCCAGTTATCAATATGCGCACGAATAGCCACGAAAGTTTCGGTTTTACTCGCTCCCTCGTTTAGCTCTTCAAGGTAACCTGGAACTATTTTACCGTTTAAATCACCGGGTACGTACTGACCACGAATAATATGATTATCTACATCCGTACCTTCAAGTGGACGTAAAGCTTCTAATACTTTTAATTTTTCGTTACGGATGCTGTTAGCATTTAACTTATGTGGTGACTCCATAGCCACTAGACAAAGTAGTTGTAACAAGTGGTTTTGCACCATGTCACGTAAAGCACCGGCTTTGTCATAAAAACCTGCACGGCTTTCAAGTCCTACTGTTTCTGACAAGCTAATTTGAATATTATCAATCGATTTAGCATCCCACATGTTCTCAAATAATGAATTTGAAAAACGCAGTGCCATTAAGTTTTGCACCGTTTCTTTACCTAAATAGTGGTCAATACGGAAAATTTGTTCTTCGTTAAAGTACTGTGCAATTTTCGCATTAATTACTTCTGCTGACTCACCGCAGTAACCAATTGGTTTTTCTACTACAACACGCGAGTTCGCAGTAATTAGTTTTTTCGTTGATAATATTTCACAACAGGTGCCATAAACAGCAGGTGGGAGAGATAAGTAAAATACTCGTGATTTATCGCTGTCGTCTTCATCTAGAATTTTTTTCAGTACATCCCAGTTATCATCCGCTTCGGTGACATTGCTCACTACGGGTACTAAAAAGTCTGAGAACGATTTCCAATCTTTTGCGTTATATTCGCCTTCGCTTAAAAATTCTTGTAACGCTTTGTGTGCAGTATCGATGTATTCATCGCATTTACTTTGTTCGCGCACGGTAGGCAAAATACGTGAGCCTTGCGGTAAGTTACCTTCTTGATATGCTCGATACATTGCAGGAAGTAATTTGCGTAACGCAAGATCACCACCGCCCCCAAAAATTATAATATCAAAAGGATTAAGCATAGTTACTCTCTACGTTTATGCTACCTGCCACTACCGTATTGGTAATCAGTTATAGCGGTTTATTATCTGGATAATGTAGGCCTCAGCACAAAGCCTACTAATTGTTGTTCGTTATATGCGCCATAAAAAATGGGTCTAGGGACACTGTAATTCCTCTCACAAAAATACAGGCCCTAGGACTCCAGCGCTACCCGTTCAAAGGTATTTGGTTACTTATTGTGTAATAAGTGAATATGTTACTGCGTACGGTATTGTTTGTAGTACGCCATTAAGCCTTGTGTTGAGCTGTCGTGCTCATTAACCACGTTATCATCGGTTAATTCAGCTTCAATTTTAGATGCTAAGCCTTTACCAAGTTCTACGCCCCACTGATCAAATGAGCATATTTGTAAAATAATACCGTGACAAAAAATCTTGTGCTCATACAGTGCAATTAATCGACCGACCGCTTTTGCATCAATCGTGTCTAATAATATAGACGTTGTTGGGCGGTTTCCTTGGTGAATTTTATGCTTTAGCAGCATTTCAATTTGTGCAGGCGTTTTGCCTTTGGCTGTTAAATCAGCCGTTATCTGCTGTGCATCGACCCCGTTCATTAGTGCTTCGGTTTGTGCAAAAAAGTTCGATAATAAAATATCGTGATGCTTATCTACGTTAACCTGAGGCTTTACAGAGCCAATAAAGTCCGCAGGGACAATTACATTGCCTTGGTGCAAACATTGATAAAACGCATGCTGACCGTTTATCCCTGTCATACCCCAAATGATTGGCACGGTAGTGTATGGCACTGTCTGTCCATCAAAGGTTACATGTTTACCATTACTTTCCATTTCACCTTGTTGCAAATATGCTGGCAACATATGCAGGGCTTGGTCGTATGGCAAAATAGCTTGCGAATCAAACCCTAAAAAGCTGGTATTCCAAACACTGAGTAGCGCCATAATTAAAGGAATATTCTGTTCTAGCGGCGCCGATTTAAAGTGCTCATCAACTTCAAACGCTCCCTCTAAAATGGCCTCAAATACTTCAAACCCAGCATAAAGTGCAATAGGTAAACCAATGGCACTCCAAAGTGAAAAACGACCGCCAACCCAATCCCACATTGTAAATACGTTTTCGTCACTAATACCAAATGCAGCAGTTTTTTCTAAATTAGTGCTTACTGCAACAAAATGCTTTGCTATAGCGCTGTCATCCTTTGCACTGTCTAAAAACCAATCAACCGCTGTTTTTGAGTTAGTCATGGTTTCTGAGGTAGTAAATGTCTTTGACGAAATTACAAATAACGTGGTTTCAGGATCTACTTTATCTAATACTGACGCAATTTGTACGCCATCTGCGTTTGAAACATAGTGAACGTTTAATGGCTTATCAACCACTGCTTTAAGTGCTTCAGTTGCCGTTTGCGGCCCTAAGTTTGAACCACCAACACCAATGCTAACCACATCTTTTACCGCTTTTCCGGTGTAACCTAGCCATTGACCACTTCGCACTTTTTCAACAAAGGTCTTAATTTTGGCAAGTTCGCTATCGACCGCTTCTGTAATATTTTCGCCGTCAACAATAAGCGGTGTATGAGCGCGATTTCTAAGCGCAGTATGTAAAACCGCACGGTCTTCGGTGATATTAATTTTTTCACCGGTAAACATTTTCTCACGCCATGCTTCAATATCGCATTCTTTCGCTAATGAAATTAATTGACCAAATACGTTTTCATCTATGCGTTGTTTTGAGTAATCAAACAACACACCTGGAATTTGAGTAGAGAATTGAGAAAAACGAGAATCGTCTTGTGCAAATAAAGTTTTCAGATGTGTTTGTGTCATCTTTTGTGCACTATTTTCTAGTGCTTGCCAACTTACTAACTCAGAACGGCTCGCCATGTAAACATCCCCTAATTAATTAATCTATTGATTTTAAGCATTTTATTTTATTTTTTACGACACTGAACAAGCGATTTTTTGTAAAAAGCAAAGCCCAACATTATAGCTTAAATGGTCTAAATTGCGTTATTTTTATAAGCTTTGATGCAGATAATAGCGCAATTTTTTGCTTTTGACACCGGTATCATAAAATTAAAAATTGAATTTAACAACTGTTCACCCCCTCTGCACAATGAACATTTTATTAATCTTCGATTAAAGCAGGCAAAAAAAAGACCGACACATGTCGGCCTTTTTCTTTTATTAAACTATTAGCTGGTCAATGCTAAACCACCCGATAAGTTAAAAACGCGGTTATAACCAAGTTCAATTAAGTTTGCCGCCGCAATTTTTGAACGATTTCCACTGCGACACACCAATATGTATTGATTGTTTTTATCTAGTTGCCCTTGGGTTAGTGCATTGGCCATTCGGCTTAGAGGAATATTTAAAGTTTTAGCCTCAGGCACATTAAGCAATCCACTGATATTGTTAGCGCCATGCTCATAAGGCTCTCGGGTATCAATTAAATATACACTGTTATGTGAGAGCATTTCCTTCGCTTGATTAAAACTAAGCTGCGAAGTTTCGACTTTAGGCTTTGCATTAACATAACCACAAAGCGAATTTGCTAATGTGTGTTGTTGTGAGTCTGCTTGTTGTTTTTGCATGGCAAATTCAGTATGGCTGATATCACCTTCAATAAGCGCTTTTAATAAAGGTGTTTGCTGCTTTTGCACAGCCCAATTCATGGCGAAACACTGTTGATAATCATGCCCAGAGCACACCACGCTTTGCGGATTAAGCTCTGCAGTTAACTTAGTCAAAGAGTCTGCCATCTGCATCGCATCTCCCCCATCAAGTACTGTATTACCAAGCCCCGCAGGTAAAATTAAATCACCACAAAAACAGTACTGTACATCGCCGTTATTAGCCTTTAATAAATAACTCACGCTATCTTGGCTGTGTCCAGGCGTCGCTAGCTTTTCAAGTACTTGTTCGGTTAGTTGCAATTGTTCACAATTAACAGGCCAGCCTAATTGATCAACTTCACCAGCAACTAAATTTGTTTTAAGTGCGCTGCGCATTAAATCAAGAGCACAGTGACGATCTTGGTGCTCATGCGTGTTTAAAATAGCAGTAATAGTTAAATTTTGTGTATTCACTATTTTTTCAAATCGAGGGATCAACTCAATGATCGGGTCAATAATAATTGCCTGTTGATCGTCAGCTACATACAACCAACTGCAAGCACCTTGGTGTCTAAATTGGGTAAGCCCCAAGGCACATACTTCTTGTGCTACTAAGCTACTATCAGAAATAACCAAACAATTTGCTTGTAACACTGTTTTAAGTGCGCGAATTTGTTCACATGCATAATCTATTTGCGCCATAGTGGCGGCAGGTCCAAACGATAAACGAATCGCGTTTTCACTTTGCCACTGTGACACTCCCATCGCATCAAGCACAAAACTTTGGGTTGCGCCCGTGCTACAGGCTGAGCCACCGCTGACTCTAATATCTGCAGCGTCAAATAAATCAATAACTTCTTTACTGGTTAAATCATTAACTGCAAAGTTTAGTGTTGTGGGCACTGAGCAGGCAAAATCATGATTAAAGGTAATACTTCCAAAGGTGTCTACTAAAGCGCTATGCAGTTTATCGCGATACAAATTAAGTACATCAGCTGATTTAAAAGTATCGTCTTGCTTATCAAGCAGCAAACTAAACAGCTTATTAAGCCCAGCAATACCGGGCAGGTTTTCTGTACCTGAACGCATGCCACTTTCTTGGCCTCCACCAGCTATAAACGGCGTGTATGGGCTTCCTTTACGAATATACAATAATCCGATGCCTTTAGGTGCATAGAGCTTATGTCCTGAAAATGGCGCATAATCAATCGTGGTTTTGCTTAGGTTGAGTTGTTGTTTACCCAGTGCCTGCACACAGTCAACCATCCAAGTCACATCGTTATTACGACTGCGGATCACATCTTCTATAGCACTTAAATCTTGGTATACACCGGTTTCATTATTAACAGCCATAGTACAAATCATCAGGGCGTTATCAATATGCTGAGCAATAAAGTCTAAATCTAAAATACCGTCTCGGTTAACCGGAATAGCAATAATTTCAGCATTAATTTCAAGCACGGCATTCCAATGTTTTAATGTATTAGGCACCGCTTTATGCTCAGTTGCTCCATACAATAAAATCGGTTTAGATTTTGTGTGCTGTTTGGCATTAATTAAGGTTGATACGATAGCAGTTTGAATACCTTCGGTCGCACCTGAGGTAAATAATATATCGCCCTGCTGCGCACCAATCACGCTGCGCGCTTTTTGCCTCGTTTGTTCTAATAAGTGTTTGGCTTGAATACCGGTTATATGGGGGCTTGAGGGATTACCAAAACAAATTTGCATCGCATGGCACACCACCTCTGCAATACATGGCAATACAGGTGTGGTCGCATTTGCATCAAGATAAACTTGGTTGTTGGGTTCATCTGGCAATAAAAACTCTGACATTAAAAACGCACCTTATTACTAAAAAATATATCTTATTCCCAATAGTACATAGTTTTAAAAGGAATGAATAATAATCTTTAGTAATTAAAGTGCGTTTACTATACTTTTTAGTTACCGAGCTCTTCTGCGAGTTCTTCATGTGTGGATGACCACGCCTTAATAAGCGCTTTTACTAATGATGCTAATGGAATAGCAAAAAACACCCCCCAAAAGCCCCACAGCCCACCAAAAAATAGTACGGCAACAATAATAAACACCGGATTTAAATCAACCGCTTCAGAGAACAATAAAGGGACTAACACATTGCCATCAAGCGCTTGAATAATGCCGTAAATAATTAAAATGGTCCAAAACTGGGTTTCTAAACCAAACTGAAACAGCGCCACCGCCGCCACAGGTATAGTCACCAGCGCAGCACCAACAAATGGAATGAGCACCGAAAAGCCAACTAACACACCTAACAGCGCCGCATAACGTAAATCCAATACCGTAAAGGCAATAAAAGACACCGAGCCAATAATTAAAATTTCGAATACTTTACCCCGAATATAATTCATTATTTGCTGATTCATTTCATGCCACACTTGCAAAATTAAGCGTCGTTGGCGCGGGATCAGTTTAGCAATGCTGGCACTGAGCTCTACTTTGTCTTTCAGCATAAAAAACACCAGTAGCGGTACTAAAATAAGATAAATTAACCACGCAACAGCATCTTTTAATGAATTGAGCGATGCCGACAGCACCACTTGGCCAAATTCAAGCACTTTGGTCTCTACCGTTACCACAATAGACTGTACTTGCTCTGCGCTAATTAGGCTGGGATATTTAGCTGGAAGGTCGAGTAAAAACGATTTACCTTGCTCAACCATATGCGGTGTTTCTTGCACTAAGTTACTACTTTGCTGCCAAAGCACCGGGCCAATAACTAATATTAAGGTGAGCATAATACCAATAAATATCAGCATGACTATGCTAGTGGCAGTAAAACGCTTTAAGCCAAATCGCTCCAAGTGAACTACAGGCCAATCTAACAAATAAGCAATGATCAGCGCCACTAACACAGGCACAATTAATGGGCCAAAAAAGTACAACATGGCAACCAGTGCCAATAATAAAAAAAGTAAAGTTACTGAATTAGGATCAGAAAACTTTTTTTCATACCATGCTTTTACATATTCAAACACGCAACGGCTCCACTAATAACAACGCTTGTTGTTTATTTAACTTGTAATAATACATTTTTTTTTGCAAATATCGTTCAATATCATCTGTATTTTGCTCGCTTGAGATATTAAAGGTAATTGCTTGTTTTAACGATATTGCCTCACGCAGCCCTAATTTAAACTGAATAAATTGCTGAGGGCATTTATAAGCGCGCAAATCTAGCTCTAGCATACTCGTTTCACTACCTGTTCACATTAATAATAAGTCCTATACCTGGGCTGACTAGGATTAACCGCAGTTAAATTTAACTTTTTCTTAAAACAACCTCTGCAATGGTTTATCCTTATAGCATAGTTAGCTAAAAGGATACGTTAATGCCTAATTCGCATAATAAAGCGCAATTGCCTAGCAATCCAACTCTCAAAGAAATTAATTGGTTTAAAAAACAAATTAATTGGGGGGAGCTGCCGCATTTTTATCATTTAGTAGCTTCGTCGGTAAGTGAATGTGAAAGTATTTTAGATCACGGCTTTGATAATGCCATCAAGCGTATCATCGATAAACGCAATTGGAATCTAGAGGCGCTGGGTATCGACCCAAACGAGCTTTTTGAGAAAGAAAGTAATAACAAGCCACGAATTTCGTTGCATCAAGTATTTACCGAGCGCGGTTTTGAACTACAAGCGTTCCCTTTTTCCCATGATACTACCATCGATAGATACGCTCGACATGATGAGTCAATGGAATTTATATTATGGGATCCATTGACCATGAAAACCGTTATTCGCATTAATCAATTACACAAATTTATTGGTTTTTACTTAGACCAAGGCGATGAAGCAGACAAGGCACTTATTTTACATTCACATAAAGTAGTTCATAAAATTATTGCTTTTTTACAAACTCAATTGAACATTGTTAAGGTTGATGGGGTCACAATAAAGTCGTTTTACCAACTATGTGAAAAGGACAGCCGTTTATACACCGATGATCCAACTAGTGCCTCTGATAAAAAATAAACAAGGAATATAATGCAGCTAAAATCAGCCTTTATCACTTTATGCAGTGCAGTGCTTACATTTAGCCTGCTAATGAGTGAGCCGTTAAAGGCACAAACCAACCTTCAACTGCCCGACTTAGGCACGTCTGCGCTGCAGGCTTTACCATTGGAGAAAGAAAAGGCAATTGGTGAAGTGATGATGATGCAGATCAGAGGTTCTTCGCCATTAATTAACGATCCGGTGCTTGATGAATACCTAACAACCTTAGGCCGAAAGTTGGTTGCGAACGCCAATGATGTACGCTTTGGCTTTTCTTTTTTTTGGTTAAATAACCCTGAAATTAATGCTTTTGCATTTTATGGCGGTCATGTAGGTGTGCATACAGGCTTAATTGCTCAAGCCGATAACGAAAGTCAATTTGCTTCAGTGCTTGGTCACGAAATTGCGCACGTAACACAACGCCACTTAGCAAGGCGTATTCAGCAACAACAAGACAATAGCGGTCTAACCATTGCCGGTATGATAGCCGGTATTTTAGCAGCCGTTGTAGCCCCAGATGCAGGTATGGCGATTATTTCAGCCAGCCAAACCCAGTCGGCATTTAGCCAACTCACCCATAGCCGCTCTGCGGAACAAGAAGCCGATAGAATTGGTATGCAAACCCTTAACAATGCGGGGTTTGACGCCCGAGCTTCCAGTGAATTTTTAACTAAGCTTGCAGCGCAAATTCGCTATAAATATAAACCCCCGGCATTTCTACTGACTCACCCGCTGCCAGAAAGCCGCGTGTCGGATGTACGTTTGCGCGCCGAGCAATATCCAAAACGCCAAGTAGGCTCTAGCCTGGATTTTAATTTAGCTAAAAGCCGTGTACTGGCACGTTACGATAACAAGCCAGAAAATGCAGAGGCCCTATTTAGAAAGTTAATGCGCGAAAATACTTATAACAACGTAGCGTTACAATATGGATTAGCTATCAGCTTAATCGATCAAAAGAAAACGGAGGAAGCGCAGCCTATCTTGGACGAGCTATTAGCTAGCGATCCTAAAAACTTATTTTATATTGATACAAAAACAGATTTACTCATTGCACAAAAAAAAGCAGCTAAAGCAGTTAGTTATTTAAGTGAATTAAATAACTATCGGCCAAACAACCAAGTGATCACTTTAAATTATGCAAATGCCGCGTTGGAAGCTGAGCAATATGAGTTAGCCGAAAATGTATTAAAATCGTTTTTATTGGAGAAGCCAGATCATAGTTTGGGTAAGCAGCTTTTGACCGACGCCTATAAAAAACAAGAAAAATTAGCCGCATATCACGAAGCTAACGCCGATGTGTTATCGCAATATGGCGCATATTTAAAAGCAGCTGACGAAATACAAAAAGCACTTAATTTTGTTGAGCCAAATGAAAATGTAAAACAACAACGTTTAAAAGCGTTACTCACACAATATCGGTTATTGCAAAAAGAGCTAGCAAGGCTTTAAGTCTTTAGTGAGTTCACCTAAAATAGCTGCAATTTATACTTTGGATGTACTTTTTATGTCAGTTACTATTTATCACAATCCGCGTTGTTCAAAATCGCGCGAAACCCTTAACCTATTACAAAGTAAAAACATCGAACCGAGTGTTGTTGAATACTTAAAAACACCGCTTTCTCATGAGCAAATTAGTACCTTAGTTTCTCAACTGGGGTTTAATTCGGCCCGAGATTTAATGCGCACCAAAGAAGAACAATATAAAGCACTGAATTTAAAAGATGAAAATAGCGAGTCGGTGCTTATTGACGCTATGGTCGAAAACCCAAAACTAATTGAGCGCCCAATTGTAGTAAATAACAATAAAGCAGCACTAGGTCGCCCGCCTGAAAACGTATTAAGCGTTCTATAATGAGCACAACCATCGTGGTGCTGTACCACTCAAGCCATGGCTCGGTAGAAGCCATGGCGCATGAAATAGCAGAATCAATAGAACAACAAGGCGCAACCGCCTTGCTGCGTACGTTTGTAGCTAAAAACCCGCATGACATTGTGATCAGTAAAGACGATTTAGTTGCCTGTGATGGGCTTGCGTTTGGTACGCCAACCCGCTTTGGCATGATGGCCGCACAAGCAAAGACATTCTGGGAAACCACCAGCGATCTTTGGCTTAAAGGTCAACTTATCGATAAACCTGCTTGTGTGTTCTCATCATCGAGTAGTATGCATGGGGGCAATGAAGCAACCCTACTAAACTTATCACTGCCGTTATTGCATCACGGGATGATGTTAATGGGGGTACCTTACGATGTACCAGAGTTACTTGGCACCGAGACAGGAGGCACACCTTACGGCGCTTCCCACGTAGCAGGCAGCAGTAACAGCTCTACCCTAAGTAAAGATGAAATTAAAATATGTCAAAGCGTAGGCAAACGCTTGACTCAAGTAGCGAGTAAACTTAAATGACCCAAAATAGCGAGTCTGCTAAAAAGCCAGTGACCGTAAAATTTCAGCGCCTAGCCCTATTTGGTTATTTTGGCCTGCTTATTTTAATGCCACTATGGATGTTTGTGTTAGCACCGAGAGAGGGTCACAGTGACGCCTTTCTATTTTTAGTCTATGTGCTACCGCTATTATTACCTTTAAAAGGCATACTACAAGATAAAACCTACACCTATGCATGGGCTAACTTCATTGTTATGTTTTATTTTATCCATGGTTTTACATTGCTATGGGTTGCTCAAGATGAGTTAGTATGGGTATTGCTAGAGTTACTATTTGCCTCATCTATGTTTATTGGCTGTACTTACTATGCACGCCATAGAGGACAAGAGCTTGGACTTAAAATTCGTAAGCTTAAAGATGAACTTGCTGAAGAAAAAGCAGCGCATGAACACGATAAAAACAACTCATAGCTATCAGCTCAGAACATAAAAAACGCGCTTTATTAGCGCGTTTTTTTATAATTAAGTAAGTGGTTAAACTAACTCACTTAAAGCTGCTAGTCCCACTATACACGCTAAACCTAGCTGGGATACAAGGCTAAAAACCGACATCATTCTTAATAAAAACAACCCCCAAGGGTGCTTTACGTGCGGATACAACGAACAGCGCTTTAAATTTGTTGCAAAGAAAAAACACACCACCGCCGTCATGGTCATAAAAAGAGTGAGCTCACTTTTTATAGTGATATTTTTATCAAAAAAGAAAAACAACTGTAGCGGTAACAATAAAGCCACAACCGCATGTAATACATGCACTTTTTTAATTCGATCTAACTGCCCTTCTGGCGATAATTCTTTAATACCAAAATCACGTTCAAGGCATTTAACTAAGTTACTGGCTTTGATGCTTACAGCTAAACGGTAACAACTTAATCCGTCGTTATTACGCGCTCTAAAATCATACCCTGCTTTAAGCAATAAAATCATTAACGATTCATTTTTACTCATCACCGCGTAATGCAGCGCTGTATTACCTTTAATGTCTACGGCTTTTTTATCTTGGTATTGCAGGAGCATTTCTATTACATTTACATAGCCTTTTTCTGCAGCCCACATAAATGCTGTTTTGTTATCTTCATCGGTCAAGGTACCCGTCGCACCTTGTTCAATAAAGCGCATGGCCATGGTTTGCTTAGCTTTTTTCTTGTTTAAATGGGCAAGTAAGGCATTTTCTAACAACACAATAGAATCAACATCAGGCGAAACCTGAGTTAATAAAGTAAAGTAATCTTTGCCTGCAGCTACCTTTTCGCTAGTAAGCTCTGCTAAATATTCAATGTCTGCAATCGACTGAGGAATATGCGCACTTAAACGCTCTCTAAAGTCGACCTCTTGCCAAATAGATAAGGTATCTGCAGCTGACAGCTTAGCACCCTGTTCAAGCGCATGTTCTATCAAAGTAAAAAAACGTTTACTAAAAAACAGACTGATTAATGAAAGCGGCGTTTCGATATTATTTTGTGCCGATACACTTGCATATTTTTCAAGTCGCTGACACAACATTAAGACAATATTTTCTATACTGTAATCATTGGCAAAATAATGCTCTTTAAGTGCAGCAATATAGACTTGTGCATCTTCATCATATTCACAGATATGCTGAAAATAACATTCTTCGAACGGCTCTAGGGGGGTTAACCAGGTTAAATAATAAATTGGGGGCAAAACCGTAGTACAAACACCATCATCTTCTTCAGTAGAGCGACAGGCAGGCCAAGCTTCTAAAGCATCTAAAATGAAGGCACCGTTTTGTTCAACCAGCCCTTTGACCAATAACGGGTATTCCTTTGGCCAAATTAGTACATTTTCCATTAAAACAACACAACTCCAGTGTAGCTCGGGTGAGTGGTCAGTTATAACAGTTTTTAGCTGACACCACGCTTAATCAAAGAAGTCGATATTCTAACACAGCTTGGTAGTCAAGCTAGCGTAAACTCATGCAATATAGACCAAAATACAAAAGCAGCTAACGACATGCGCCATCAGCTGCTTTTACGGTTGGAGCTTTTAATTGCAAAGGAACTAACTTTGCTGCAGTTCTGCTGTGACTTGGTCTAATCCCACATCAGAAATTCGTTGAATGATCTCTTTTTGCTTAGCACTGAGTAACGAAATTCCCTCAGCAACAATATCGTATACTTTCCATTGCTGATCATTCCCCAAACGCAGTTTAAAGTGCAGATCTATGGTGGGTTTATTAGTTTCAATAATTTGCGTTTTAACAGTGGCAAATTTAGAGTCGCTTGCAGCGGCGTCTTGCTCAAATATTACATCTTGCCCTGTATACTTCATTAGTGCACTCGCATAAGTACCCGTTAAGTAATGCTCCACCGCACCAATAAACGCAACTCCCTGCTCGCGGTTGATACCTTTAATATGTTTACCTAATAATTTAAACGACACAAACTTAATATCAATATGTGGCATCAAACGCTGCTCAACAATTAAAGACATCGCTTCTTTGCTGGCATTACCTTGCGCATTTACCTGCCCAATATCGTTAAATAATGATTCGGCTACAGTTTGCAATAATTGTTTAGGTGACGGCTGAGTTTGTGCATACAAAGCACTACTGAAAAAAACAGCAACAACCACTAAAAGCTTTATAAGTTTCATAATAAATGGATAGTTTAAATAATTAAGTTTAGCGTAATTTACGCAAATAACAGGCAACAAAAAAGGCATAAATAAGCACCTTATTAATGCCCAATCAGCACCAATATAATTAGTTAAATAAATTCAATCAGTTAAAGTGTTCAGTTAACAAGCCATCTACAAGCGGATTTTTGTCCTCATTGAAAACAGTAATTCACCGCCCTTATCATTTAATTACTAATTTAATTTCCCCCGTAGTTGGCCATTATGAAAACCTCATATAATATGATTTCTATTATTGTTTTTTGTTTATTTTTACTGACAACTCATGCAGCCTATGCATCACCAAACCATGGCTACGCTGTAGACTTATTAAAAGGCGAAGGCAATGTAACTGGAGTAAAGCTTGCGTATCAGTATCACCCAGAGGGTGCGCAAAACTTTGTGGGTGATGCCCGCTTTTACCTTGAAAGCAGCATTAACCTGTGGCATTACCGCCATGATCAACAGTCACAATCAAACCTGGTGTTAGCTGTTTCGCCAGTAGTGCAGTTCCCAGCATTTAGCCTATACAATACGCCATTTTATGTAGAGGCTGGTATTGGCTTTTCCTTACTTGATGAACGCTATTTTGCCGATAAAAACCTAAGTACTCACTACCAGTTTGAAGACAGAATAGGTCTAGTGGCGGATTTTGGTGAAACCAATGTAGCGCTGCGAATTATTCACTATTCAAACGCCGGATTTAAATCTCCCAACCCAGGGATTAACTTTTTAACCTTGTCGGTGGCACAACGTTTCTAATTGCTTATTTACAGCCCTAGAGAGCATTGCAGCTTTTATTTAATGTGGTCATAATAACCGCTTAATAAAAAATATGAGCATCGTAATGCAAATTTGGCAAATCGTACTCGTTATCTCGATTGTACTAGCTATTGTTATCGGCAATTTAGCACTGCTGCGCTTAAGTGCAAAAAGCGAGTTTAAACACTCAGTATCAAGTTCATCTAGGCAAAAAAGAGAAACAAAAAAGCCCTGAATAATCAGGGCTTTTTTCGTTTAAATCATTACTTAGCCAACTAACCAGTGCGCCATTAAGGCAATAACTGGCAAGGTTACTAAAGTTCTGAGAATAAAAATAATAAATAACTCAAAAATATTAACCGGTATTTTACTACCTAATAAAAGTGCGCCCACTTCAGACATATAAATAAGTTGCGTTACACTCATTGCCGCAATAATAAAACGTGTTACATCGCTTTCAATTGAGCCTGCGGCTAAAATAGACGGAATAAACATATCTGCAAATCCCACCATAATCGTTTGCGCCGCCATTTCAGCTTCAGGTATTTGTAGTAATTCTAAAAATGGAATGAACGGCATACCTAAATATTGAAATATCGGAGTGTACTCAGCAATAATTAAAGCAAATGTACCCACAGCCATTACCACAGGTAATACTGCAAACACCATATCGAATGCGTTGTGTAAGCCCTCTTCAATTGTGCCTTTTAAGCCTGGTGCTTTTTCTGCTTTAGTTAATGCAACATCAAGTGAATGCTTAAATAATGTTTTGCCTTCAGGGACTAGCTCGGCGTTGCCATCAGGTTGTTCACCATCAATAAGCACGTCCTTTTTAAAACGCAGTGGTGGTAAACGCGGAACAATTATTGCGGCCACTACACCCGCTAAACACACGGTTAGGTAAAAAGGTGCAAATAAGTATTCAAGCTTTACTTGGCCAATAACAACCAAACAAAAGGTAATTGATACAGCAGAGAAAGTGGTACCAATAATCGCAGCTTCACGTTGAGTATAATATTTATCTTCATACTGACGCGCAGTCATTAAAATACCCACGCTACCATCACCTAACCATGAAGCAACACAATTAACTGCACTGCGCCCTGGCACCCCAAACAATGGACGCATTACTTTAGTAAGTAAGGTACCCACCAGCTCAAGTAAACCAAAATTAAGTAATAACGGCAGTAATAAGCCCGCTAAAATAAACACCGAAAACAACACCGGTAATAAATCTTTTAATACGAGCAAGCCAGTATTTTCTGAGGTAATAGCATGCGGTCCAACTTGAAAATAAGTTAAAAGCACAAACGCCATACCAAACAACCGTGTTACTAACCAAATCCAACTCACATTAAACAAATGATTTAATAAGCGAAATTTGGTTAAGCTTTTCGGTTTAAAGACACTAAACACCAGCGACATAACGCCAGTAATACAAATAATTGTGGCTATTAGTCCTAGCGCTATATCACTGAATGAGGCTTGAATTGCCTTGGCCATTACCGCGATAGGAATTGTCATTATTTCACCAGACGGTACTGGCGTCATAAACAAAAATACACCGATTAAAGAAGGAATTAAAAAAACCAACCAAACTTTCAAATCATAACTTTTTTGAACGGGTGCTGGGCGTGATGAATCTAACTGAGACATATTTTCAACCTGTAAAAACCACAAAAAGAGCTAAGTGCTCTTTTTGTGGTAAATATTTATAATTATTAAATTTTAATACCGCGCTTAATTAACGCCGCTTCTAATGCTTGTTGCAAACCATTCATGGTACCTGGTTCAAGCGTTTCGCCTTTGTCATCCATCCACGTTAGACTGGTGCCACCTTGCTTGGTTTTGCTAACCAAAATTTGGTATTGACCTTCATCAATTGGAAGCTCTGTTGGTTCATCGCCCCAAATTGAATCCCACACACTGCTTTCTACTTTCGCATAATCTGCTGTAATTAAACCTGTCTCTTGGTTTATTTCAACAATAGTAAAAGATAAGCGCTCTAAGAATCCAGAAAAGCGATCGAATACCGTATCGTAAGCCTGCTCAGTAACAAGTGCTGCATTGCCTTTGTTGTCAAACCCAAGTTCTAATGAAATTATTCCTTGGCGCTTACGCATATCAACTTCAAGTTGACGATAGCGATAATCAAATTCACTCACCACTTGATTAAGGGCGCGCACTTCTAGCTGTTGTTTTAATAAATCAGTCAGAGGTTTATCACCTTTGAAATCAATAAGCTCAGCCGTTAATGATGCTGTGCGTTGATGCTCTTTTTCTTCAATAGTAAATTTAAAACGTTCTAAATCAACACTTTCATCATCGCCCCATAACCAGCTTTCTTCTGGCTTAACAATGGCGTACCAATCTGTTTCCAGTGTTCCTTGCATTTTGTTTTGTTGTGTCGCGCTAATGTTGTTATCAGCAAGCACTGCTTGAATCGAGTCCCAAATGAATACATCTAAATCGTCAATGCCATCATTTTTATCAAAATAAATACGTGCTTGTTTATCTGCTTCCTCAACCCAACTGCCTTTAGCAATGGTTAACACTTGCGCCGGCGGGCGATAGTTTGTTGCCTCCGGATTATTATCATATTGACCCACATCCATCTTATAAACAGGATCTTGAGCGGGTTGTGATAATGAAGCAGGTGTTTTAACCGGCTCATGAGCGCGGTAATTACGCTCATTATGGGCATCACTCGTAAATACACTACACCCTGACAAACTTACCAATACACTTACTGCTAGTGCTTTTGGGATCCAATACTGCACAGATAATTCTCCTTAGCATACCCTTAATTGTTTTAACAAATATATGAGTGGGTAATACCGATTTGGTTCAGTGTAAAATCAATATTAACTTTACATTTATAATTTGCTTATCTAACTGCATTAAGCCAACAAGATGACCGACAGACTAGGCTACAAATAGACACATTTTTGCTATGGTACTTTCACAAGCTTGTAAAAACAAGAAACACTGCACTATTAACCGTCTAAAATTAACCGTCACTGTAGTTTAACGCGGGTTTTGTGTTAAACTTTGCCGCCGTGCAACGCTACGTGTTTATTTTTTGTTGCCAAGTCGGTTGTTATCATCCAAGTAACTTAGGTACTTTAAAACCCATGACTGCATTTTCAAATCATCAAATTGTTTTAACCGCAATTGGCGAAGATAGATCGGGCATCGTTAGTGAGCTTACGCAACTCGTCAGTGATTGCCACTGTAATATAATAGATAGTCGTATTGCTATTTTAGGCAACGAACTTACTTTTATTATGCTACTGAGCGGTGATATGTCAGCCATTAGCCGTATTGAGCATACACTCCCTACCAAAGGTATGGAGCTTGGCCTACTTACTATGATGAAACGCACTTCAAGCCACAACCAAAGCGAGTTTTGTGCAGGCTACACCCTAGAATACACTGGCATAGACACCCCTGGCACCTTGAGTAAAGTAACACGCTTTTTTGCAGATAATAATATTAATATTTGCTCACTAAAGTCAGATACCTACGAAGAAGAAACTGAACTTAAAATGCGCTGTGAACTTGAATTTAATATTCCCATTGACGTTGACATTGACCAATTTAAAATTAGTTTTGAAAACCTTTCGCACGTTTTAAACGTAGATTACATCTTTCGACGTATTCGCTAAGGAGTTTAGCATGAACAAAATTACCCCATTACAAAGTGGCGACACAGCACCGGCTTTTAGCTTACAAAACCAAAATGACGAAACCGTCGTGCTCAGCGAGTTATTAAAAGAAAAACAAGTACTGGTATACTTTTATCCTAAGGCGTCAACGCCTGGCTGTACAGTACAAGCCGAAAACCTGCGTGACCAACAAGCCGAGCTTGCTAAATTTAACACCCATGTGGTTGGCATAAGCCCAGATCCAATTAAGCGCCTTAAAAACTTTGAAACAAAAAAAGAGCTTAACTTTGACCTACTTTCTGACGAAGATCATGCTATTGCTGAAGCATTTGGGGTGTGGGGCTATAAAAAGTTTATGGGCAAAGAATATGACGGTATTCACCGCCTTACTTTCTTAGTAGGCCAAGACGGTAAAATTAAACACTTGTTTGATAAATTTAAAACCAAAGATCATCACCAAGTGGTGTTGGACTATTTAGCCGCTGAATAAAGGCTAAAGGCTAAAGGCTAAAGGCTAAAGGCTAAAGGCTAAAGGATAAAGGCTAAAGGCTAGTGGCGTATGCATACGAAAGTGAGTCTGCATCTTTGAGAC